>JAQUOX010000030.1 GCA_028716905.1 Minisyncoccota bacterium | reverse complement strand
TTAAAAGAACCATGAAAACCTTCAAACAATCATTTACCTTAATAGAAGTATTAGTGGTCCTGGTCATCATCGGCATCCTCTCCGCCCTCATCATCGTGGGCGTGAGCAATACCACCAAAGATGCCCGGGACTCCCGAAGGAAAGCGGAAATGAACGCCGTCCGGAAAGCCATCTGGGTGGAGTCAAGCATGGGCAGCAAGGGCTACCCGACCACCCCTGACCTGGGCTCCGGCGCCAGGGGCTGGTGCTGCGTGGGAACGGCAGGAACCAACTGTACCAACCTCAACGCCGCCTTAAGCGGCTATTCCCTGCCCAAAGACCCCAACTACAGCGCCTCCAACCAGGAGTGGTGCTACATGTACAAGTCCGACGGCACCACCTTTGACCTCTACGCCAAGTTAGAGGGAAAAGGAGCCATCTCCCTTTCCCCGGAATCGGTCCAGATTACCACCGTCAGGAACGACTGTCCCGCGGACTGGATAGACACGGGCTTGGGATTCTGCGTCATGCAGTACGAGGCCAGGAATCAGGGCGGGGTGCCCACTTCCATGACCGGAGGGACTATCTGGGTGAATGTCTCCCAGATCGCCGCCATTGCGGCCTGCAAATCCATTGGAGCGCATTTGATTAACAATGCCGAGTGGATGGCTCTGGCCAGAGACATTGAATCCGTATCTTCCAACTACGCCTCAGGCATCCTTAAAAGGGGGAATGTCGGGATTACCGACGCTGGTTCTTACGACGGGGCTGACCCGGACACGGGCATTGCCGACACCAAGGCGCAGCTCACTTTATCCAACGGACAGACCATTTGGCACCTTTCCGGAAACGTCTGGGAGTGGGTTGACTTCACGATTACGGGGGCCGGTTCGCAGCCCCAGGTGGTTTACCAGACGCCATTCGGCTGGCAGGAGTTCACTGCCGTCACCAATTACGGCAATACCCTGGGACGGGACAATGTTGCTCCCAAGAGCACTTCCCTGAACGGCTCCACCGGCGCCGGGAGAATCTATTACCAGTCAGACTATGCGAGCTTGCGTGCTCTCACACGGGGCGGCTATTGGGATAGCACTTCCAACGCCGGGGTTTTCACACTGGGTTTGGGCAGTGGGCCGACGTACACGAACACGTACCTTGGATTCCGTTGCGCCCGGTAGCCATTTCAACCAATCTAACAATCTAATGTTTTCTGTCCCTTTGGGGGACAGAAAACAAAAGCATATTTAAGGTTTATTCAAAAGAAAAGAAGCGAAAATAATAATATGATATTGTTGAAAAATAATGGCAGGATATAATGACCTTATTGTCTTTCAGAAAGCCTATGACCTTGCCTTGTGGCTCTATCCGATTGTTGGAAGGTTTCCCAAAAATCAAAGATTTGTTTTGGGCGAGCAGATTGAGAATGAAATCATCAACATATTAACAGAAATAATTGAAGCGAACAAAGAAAGCGGGACGAAGAGAGGAGAATTATTGAAACAAATCAGCATTGATTTGGACAAGTTAATGGTTCTTTTCAGGATGGCCAAGGATTTGAAATTCGTTAATATCAAGAAATACGGCGTTTTTGCCGAAAAGGCGGTGGAAATCGGAAAACTTTTGGGCGGCTGGCAAAAAATATTGGTTTGACGCTTTTTGACAAGGGATAAAATCGCACAACGGATTGTCTTCGTGCTCTCAAACGGGGCGGCAATTGGGATAACACTTCCAACGCCGGGGTTTTCACACTGAATTTGAACAATGGGCCGACGAACACGAACACGAACATTGGATTCCGTTGCGCCCGGTAACCAGTTACCGAAGCTGGAACGTCTTTTTCAAGGAAAAGACGTCAATGCAAAATGGCTACGGATTTTATTCCTTCCCAAGTAGGTTTGACCAAAAGGGAAAATATTAAGCCCGTATCCCTGGTTAGTTTTAGTAGCAAATCGCGAAAAACCTAACCAGGGTTAATAGGCGAATTTAAATGAAAAGAAAAGGAAGCTTGTTTGATTGTATTTGCTCTTTTAATAATATTCACCTCGCATATTTAAAAGCCAAAAAAGGCAAAAGATTTAAAAAAGACATTCTTTCTTTTTCGCATGACCTGGAAAAGAACTTAATTTTAATCAAGTGGGAATTGGAAGCGCAGACATACGAGCACGGGAGATACAAAGAATTTGTTGTCCAGGACTCAAAGAGGCGTTTAATCAGAGCGCCTCTTTTCAAAGACAGGGTTGTTCATCATGCTTTATGCAATATTGTTGAGCCGATATTTGAAAAATCATTCATTTTTGATTCTTATGCCTGCAGGAAGAACAAAGGAATTCACAAAGGAATCAAGAGGTTAAAAGTATTTTTAAAAGATAAGAGGAATGATTATTGCTTGAAATGCGACATTTCAAGGTATTTTGATAGCATTGACCAGGGCGTTCTTTTAAAGATAATCAAAAACAAGATTAAGGACAAAAGAACCGTTTGGCTTGTTGAGCAAATAATTAATTCTTTTAATCAAGAAACAAGGACCGGTATCCCGATTGGCAATTTAACTTCTCAGCTTTTTGCCAATATTTATTTAAATGAATTAGACCAATTTATCGGGCATTGTTTGAAGCAGAAAAAATTCATCCGCTACATGGACGATTTTTTGGTTTTGGGCGACAAGAAAGAGCTTCGTTGCTTAAAAGAGAAAATTAAGAATTATCTGCGGCCGAATCTCAAATTGGAGTTACATCCCAAAAAAGCCAATATCTTTCCTTTGTTTAAAGGCGTTGATTTCTTGGGATACGTCGCTTTCAAAAACCATGTTTTATTGAGGAAAAGCACGGTCAAGAGATTTTTGAAAAAGATGAAGAAAGTGGGGGGGGGGGGAGAACCAATGCCTGGCTCGCTTATGCCAAGCATGCTGACGCTTTCGGGCTGACCAAAGCCGTTTTTAAACATTAATCAGCGCGATTGCTTTTTTTAAACAATTCTGGTATAAATATG
>JAQUOX010000029.1 GCA_028716905.1 Minisyncoccota bacterium | reverse complement strand
ATAAAGGAAAAATATCAAAAACGGAAGCGATAAAGCAAATATCCGGCAATTTTAACCATTTCCTCAATTTATGGCAGAGAAAATAAAAACCTACAAAGAAAAATTCAGGCCCTTAATATTCCCCAAAGACCATCAAAAACACAATCACGCCATTGAATGGTGGTATTTCAACGGCAATCTCAAAACGAAAAACAACAAGATTTTTTCGTACATGCACTGTCTTTTTTCCGCCAAGCCCAAAAAAATAAAAATTCCTGTTTTGAGCCAGATTCCCCTGGACACTCTTTTCTTTTCCCATTATCTGCTCTCCGACAACAAGAAGCGGACAAAAAGCAAAATAAGTCCGTTGTGCTTAATGGACAAGAACAGTTTTCAAAAACCCCTGTTTTTCGCCCAATATGACAACTCCTGCCTTATTGAGGAATACCAGCCCGGCAAATACAGGATTATCAATGATTTTGTTGATTTAAAACTGGAAGAGGAAAAACCGCTCCTGCTTTTGAATAAAAAGGGATTTATTGACGTTAAGGCCAAAACCACCTATTACTATTCTTTGCCCAGATTAAAAACCACGGGCATTGTCAAACAAAACAATTGCTGGACAGAGGTGGAAGGAATTTCCTGGATGGACCACCAGTGGTCTCAAGCCCCGGTAATCGACGAAGACCAATGGACCTGGTTTTCCATACAATTGAACGACAAAACCGACCTTGTTGTTTTTTCCTACGGCAATAAAATCAAAACTTTCCATTCCAGCCTGTCCGCCCCAAAAGGGGAAATCCGGACAACCGACAGAGTAAATATAAAAACGGGAAAAGTATTCTACAAAAGCCCGAAAACGAAGATTTCTTATCCCCTGGAATACGAAATTGAAATCAAGGATTTTGATTTGAAGCTGAACGTCAAACCGTTAAAAAAAGACCAGGAAATGATGTTCGGCCCGATTAATTACTGGGAAGGAAGCATAAAAGTTAAAGGAATCCTGAAGGGGAAAAAAGTGGAAGGCCTGGGATTTATGGAGCTCCTTCCCCGGATTAAAGACAAAAACTTGATAAAAATCATCCTGAAAGAATACAAAAACAACTCAATCATCGGGCACGTCAAGGAATTGTCCAATCTTTCCGCCAAATCAATTTACTTTTTAACCGACAAGCTGAATAAAAATTAAACACTGTATCCTTTTTGGAATTCCGGCAGGCAGCAATTCATCTTTAATTCATTTTCCAAAACCTCCTTTAAAGCCAGACTTGATTTTTCTTCTCCGTGATTCAGGAAAATCGTTTTAGGCCGGGGATTCTTGATTTTGGAAACCCATTCTTTAAGCTGGCGCTGGTCGGCATGGGAAGAAAAAGAAGAAAGCGAAGAAACATCCGCCCTTACCTTCACGCTTTGTTTTTCTATTTTCACTTCTTTGGCTCCGCTAGCCAAAACACTGCCCAAGGTTCCCTCAACCTGAAAAGAAACCAGCAGCAATCTGTTTCTGGAGTTGTCCAGATTCTTTTTCAAATAGCTTCCGATCCTTCCCCCGTCGCACATGCCGCTTCCGGCCAGCACTATCTTCGCTCCCTTCATCTTGCTGATTTTCTTTGACTGGCCCGGCCTTTTGACGAATTTCAGACCCCGGAACTCGAACAAATCCTCTCCCTTTCCCATTAATGCCATGGCTTCCTCGTCAAACAAATGGGCGAATTCCCGGTAAATGTCCGTTATTTGACTGGCCAAAGGGCTGTCCAAAAAAACGGGAACGGAAGGAATTTCCCCTTTGGTTAAAAGCCGCTTCAGTTCAAAAAGTATTTCCTGAGACCTTTCCAGAGCAAAAACAGGAATCATTAAAACTCCTTTTTTGTTTGCCGTATCAATTACTGCCTGTTTTAATTTTTCCCGGCCCGACTCCCTGGGTTCATGGAAGCCGTAGCCGTAGGTTGATTCAAGAAAAACAACGTCGGCTCCGGCCGCGATTTCCGGGTCTTGGACAATGGGAGCGGGATAATTGCCCAAATCTCCGGAGAAAACCATCTTCTTTTTATCAATCAAAACCTCAAATACGGCCGAACCGAGAACATGTCCGGCGTCCCTTAATTTAATCCTAACATCGGCAGAAACCGCCGTCTCTTTATTGTAAGGCAAGTATTGGAAATGAGGCATCACTCCCCAGACGTCGTTTTCAAAATATATGGGAGAACATTTTTTGTCTTTCAGAAAAACGTTGGCCGAATCAAGAAGCATGGCCCGACTGATTTCCCGGGTCGGTTGGGAGCAGTAAATCTTTCCCCTAAATCCGTCTTTATAAAGCTTGGGCAATCTTCCGCAATGGTCAACGTGAGCGTGGGTCAGCAGAACAAAATCTATTTCCGAAGGATTGAAAGCAAAATTTTCCTCGTTTTTGAAAAGAGATTTTTCATCCTGAAACATCCCGCAATCAACCAAAAATCTCGTTTTTCCCGTTTCCACTAAAATGCAGGAGCCGGTAACCTCTCTGCACGCACCATGAAAAGATACTTTCATGTTAATTTTTACCGACAGAAGACTCTAATTGAGAAACACGCTCCATAAATTCTTCTTGATTAATGCCGTTGCCTGCTAATAATCTGTTCAGGCCGGAATAATAGTTTTGCTGAATCTGGGAAGCGGGAATGGCGGCGTTATATATGCGGACATCGTCAATAAGGCCGCCGTACATTGTAGTTGACTGTAGTCCGGTGCATGCTCCTATTAAAAAATTGTATGTCCCTGCACGGATATTACCTGTTTGGGACATCGGAGTGCAATCAAGATTGCCATTAAGATAAATTCTCAAATATGAACCATCGTACGTGCCGACTATATAATACCAATTGCCTGCTGTGAGAATTGCATTACCGTAAAGATTCTTCACGGCGGTATCTCCGTCTATCCATATGGCAAAATTGAGTCTTCCAGTGGTGGAATAAAACTGAAAAGAATAACTGTTGTTGGCGCTACTTCCTGCGGCATCGGCTCTTGTAATAAAACGATCATAACCTACGCCTCCGATGGGATTGTTTGGTTTTATCCATAATCCAATTGTTAAAGCAGTCGTCGGTTTCAAGTTTGCTCCGTTCCCGCAATCCACGTAATCATCCGTGCCATCGAAAGCCAG
>JAQUOX010000028.1 GCA_028716905.1 Minisyncoccota bacterium | reverse complement strand
TAACCTCTTTTTGTATTTCTTTCAAAATCTTGGGGTTGGCTTTCAAAAATTCCTTGGCCTTTTCCATGCCCTGCCCGATTTTCTCGTCATTGTACTGGAGGTAAGCGCCTGATTTCTTGATTACCCCTAATTTTACTCCCAGATTGATCGTTTCCGAAGCGTTGGAAATGCCTTCGTTGTAATAAATGTCCAGTTCGGCCGTTTTAAAGGGCGCCGCCACCTTGTTCTTTACGATTTTCACCTTGATTCTTGAGCCGATTATCTGCTCGCCCTGCTTGATTTGGGCCATCCTTCTCAATTCAATCCTGACCGAACTGTAAAACTTCAAGGCCAAACCGCCGGGCGTGGTTTCGGGGTTGCCAAACATGATTCCAATTTTCATTCTCGTCTGGTTTAAAAAGATAAGGGCGGTTTTGGTTTTGGAAACGATTCCGGACAATTTCCTCAGGGCCTGCGACATCAAACGGGCCTGGAGCCCGATTTGCAACTCCCCCATCTCTCCGGCCACTTCCGTCTTGGGAACCAGAGCAGCCACGGAATCAACGACAATAATATCAACCTCTCCCGAACGAACCAGCGTCTCGACGATTTGCAATCCCTGTTCAGCCGAATCGGGCTGAGAAATCAACAAATCATCAACATTGACTCCGATTTTCTTGGCATAATCGGGGTCCAAAGCATGCTCGGCATCAATAAAAGCAGCCACTCCGCCGGCCTTCTGGGCTTCGGCCAAAATACTTAAAGCCAGAGTGGTTTTCCCCGTGCTCTCGCCCCCGTATATTTCGCTAATCCTTCCCCGGGGAATGCCGTTGACGCCCAAGGCCAAATCCACGGCCAAAGAGCCCGTGGAGATTACTTCAACATTGGTCTTTTGGGCTTCTTTGAGCTTCATTATGGCCCCTTCTCCGAACTTTTCCTTTATCTCGGAAATGGCCTCGGCCAAATTGATTCTTTCTTTTTCTTCTGGTTTTTTCTTGGTCATATTATATGATTTTACCATAGATTGCTTGTCTATGCCAGATTTTAACTAGTCCTCAGGTTTTTCTTCGTTAATATAGACATCCCTGGGCTTGGCTCCTTCGGCCGGCCCGACCACCCCCCTTTCTTCAAGAATGTCCAGCAATCTTGCCGCCCGGGCATAACCGATGCTCAACCTTCTTTGAAGCAAAGAGGCCGAAGCCTTTTTTGAAGAAATAACCATTCTTTTGGCTTCCTCGTACAAGGGGTCTTCCTTGGAGAAAAAACTGTCCATCTGAACTTCTTTTGATTCCATGGCTTTTTCCAGTTCTTTGGATAAAGAGGTTTCCTCTTCTTCTGTTTCAATAAACTCGGGTTCTTCTCCTTCCTGGCCGGAAACGATAAAACTCACCACCTTTTTGATTTCCTGTTCGGAGACATACGGGCTCTGGATTCTCCTCGGCTTGCTGTGTTCTTTGGTCAGGAAGAGCATATCTCCTTTGCCCAGAAGCTTTTCCGCTCCGGAGGCGTCGAGAATGGTCCTGGAATCAACCAGAGAGCCGACTTTCAGAGCGATTCTGGTGGTGATATTCGCCTTAATCAGTCCGGTGATGACCTCGACGGACGGACGCTGGGTGGCCAGAATCAAATGGATTCCCGTTGCCCTGGACATCTGGGCCAGACGCACCACATAGGATTCTATTTCCTTGCCCTTGACGCTCATCAAATCGGCCAGCTCGTCAATGATTAAAACAACGTAAGGAAGCTTTTCCTCGCCCTTCTTCTCCATTTTCGCGTTATAGCTTCCGATGTCCCGGCTGTTGCCCTGGGACAAGACGACAAATCTTCTTTCCATTTCCCCGGTCAGCCACTTCAGGGCAACCAGGGTCTGCTGAGCGTCGTAAATCACAGGACAGAGCAAATGGGGCAGAACCGAATAAACGGGAAACTCCACTCTTTTGGGGTCGATTAAAATAAGTTTCATTTCTTCGGGGCTGTTTCTATAAAGCAAGCTGAGAATCGTGGCGTTAAGGGAGATTGTCTTGCCTGAACCGGTCGTTCCTCCCACGAGCAAGTGGGGCATTTCCGACAAATCGGCAAAGGCCGGCATTCCCCTCACGTCTTTGCCCAAACCTATTAAAAGCGAATGGGGCGATTTTTTGAATTCCTCGGTGTCAAAAATCTCTCTTAGTCCCACTGTCGCCCTTTTCTTGTTGGGAATCTCCACCCCCACCAGAGACCTTCCCGGAATAGGCGCCTCGATTCTGATGGTCGGGCTGGCCAGGGCCAAGGCCAAATCGTTCTGAAGAGTGGTTATCTTGGAAAGCTTTATCCCCTCGGCCGGCTTCAGGGTGTATTGGGTAACGGTCGGCCCGATGTTCACTTCCGACATTTCCACGGGAATGCCGAAGGTTTGCAGGGTCCTTTTTATCACCGAAGAGTTATAGGCGATGTCTCCTCCCTCGGCCACGCTCTTTTTGCTGGACAAGAGGTCAAGGACGGGATACTTGTATTGGGTGTTCTCCTTTTTCTTTTCTTCAAAGGCCTTTTGTTTTTTGCCCAAGCCGAAAAGGTCTGTTCCTTCCGCTTCCTCTTTTTTCTCGGGCTTTAACTCCAGCGTTTCTTTGATTTTAACCAAATCAATCAAGGGCTTTTCTTTCTTGATTTCTTCTTTTACTTCCTCTTCTTCCGGCTTCTTCTTTTTTAAAATCGGCTTAAGGATTACAATAAAGGAAAAAATCATTACCACGGCCAGGATGAAAAAAGAAACCCAAAAATCAAAACCTTTGAGCATGGGCCAGGAAATAATGTAACCGAACCACCCCCCTTGTCCGGCATAAGAAGGGTCAAAAACGCTTTTCAGCACCTCGTTGTTTCTCGTCTCCGCCAAAGCGAACATGGCCGAAACGGACAAAAGAAAAACAATAACGGCCAGAATGAGAATGTTCTTGGTCTCTTTAAAAGACTCCTCTTCTTTTAAAAAGACGAATCCCGCTATGAGCAAAACCAGAGGCGTCAGATAAAAAACATTACCCAAAAGGAAAAAAAACAAATCCTTCAGTCCTCCTCCGACAAATCCCGCCTGATTACCGAAAGAAAAAAGAAAAATTATGGCCAAGAGAAAACAAAGCGCAGATAAAATATATTTTTTAACTTCGTCGCTTAAGGTAAAAGTCAGTTTGGGTTTTTCTATTA
>JAQUOX010000027.1 GCA_028716905.1 Minisyncoccota bacterium | reverse complement strand
GGCTTCGTTAACATTCCCAGCGCCCAGGAAATGGGGAAAGAAGACCCGGAAAAAACGAAAGAGAACGCTTTGATTATCGCCGAAGAATTGTCTTCCCTGGGGATAAACATTGATTTCGCTCCGGTGGTTGACGTCAACGTCAATCCCGACAATCCGGTTATCGGGGGACTGGAAAGGTCTTTTTCCGAAGACCCGGAGAAAGTGGCTCTTTATGCCTCCAAATTCATTGAAGGCCTCCATGAAAAAAACATCATCCCGGCCATTAAGCATTTTCCCGGACACGGCAGTTCGGCCGAAGACAGCCACTTGGGAATGGTTGACGTAACCGATACCTATAAGGAGGGAGAATTGATTCCTTATCAAGGATTGATAGAAGGGGGGTACTCTGATATGGTAATGACCGCTCATATCATCAACCGGAACATCGACCCTGATTTTCCCGCCACTCTTTCTTCTTTATACATTAAAAAAATCCTCAGAGAGGACTTGGGATTCAAGGGCGTGGTGGTTTCCGACGATATGAACATGGGGGCCATCGTTGACAATTACGGCTTTGACGAAGCCCTGATTAAAGCCATTCAGGCCGGATGCGACATATTGATTATTTCCAACAACGGGAGCGAGTACAATGAAAAAGCCGCCGAGGAAGCAATGGAAACTATTTTCCAAGCAGTTAAAAAAGGCGAGGTGTCCGAAGAACAAATCAACGAATCCTATGACCGGATTCAGGAATTGAAACAAAAATACGGAATAAAATAAGGCACGTAATCGTGCCTATAGTCCCTAATGAAACATGTGGGCAACACCGGTATCTGCGGGTCGTCCGAATACGGCAAGCATACAATGCTTGCAATACAGGGCCGTCCACGGGTGCGGAAGCGTAACCAATCCCTCTCTGGTTTGGAAGTTGAACATAACGGTAGCCGTTACTTGAAGCAATTCAACCTTATCTGGATCCTCTGGGTCGTAAGGATCGTGGCACTGGGTACACTCTATCGGATAGCCCATTTTTTTGTAGAGCTCAACCGAGAACTCGTCCGGAAATTTGCTGATTTTGAAAATCACGGCCCTCAAGACATCTTCAGGGCATTTAATAGCTTCTTTCTTTTTCATCATTACTAACACCTCTTTTGGTCGTTAATGGCTAAGACAAGCATCCGTAATTATCGCTAACTCTTTATAGTGACGCCTTCTTAACTTGTAAAATTGCTTTTAAAACAATTAAAGAATAATACAAAAATGTTTTTCTGTCAATTGACAAAAACAAGAAAAACACTAATATGACAGTAGATCTTTGGAGGCGGAAATGAAAAAAAAGGAAACCCTAAAAGACCTTATTGAGGACACCTTCTTTATTGTCGGAGGCCTAATCGCCCTCGCCATCATCATTCTCGCCATTGGCGTGGAAATGCTTCAGGAAAAGAAAAAACCGGCACGTTAATCATGCCGATTTTATTTTCCTTAAATACGTCTCCCGTCTTTTTAATATCTCTCCGGCGTCAAGGCAAACCAACCCGGCTATCTTCTCTGTTTCTATTTTTATAAGAAAAAGAAACATGCTGATTCGTCCGAAAATTATTGCGTCAGCTTGGATATCGTCGTCGTGGCCCGAAGGCGGACCAGGCAGGCAAATGGGGTTTTCCATTCCCCGGCAGTATTTGGGGAAAAGCTCAATGTGTCGGCTCTTGGCCGCTCTCATTCTCACCGCCCTGGCCGCCAACTCGAAAGCGTTAAGCTCCATTATGCGGTCGTCGCTCTTGTCTTTAAGGTTGTCGAGGCAATAATAATCCTCTCCCACCGCCACCCAAACATCCGGAGATGGAATCTCTTCCTCTTTGACCGGAAACTCGGGATCAAAATCAAGTTTTGCCAGATACTCCTTTATCTTCTCGCTCATTTCACTCACGTTGTCACCCCCCGTTTTAAAGGTGCCTTTTCTCTATAGCACAAAATCAAAAATTTGACAAAAATCTTCTTAGCGATGCATTATTTTCTTAATCCACCCCTTAATCTCCTCCTCTGATTCGAAATCGGCGACAAATTGAATCTTGTCCCTTTTCTTTTCCAGTTTAATCCTGTTATAGCCGAAAAGTTCTTTCAGTTTTTTCTCCAAAAATTCCTTATTGATTATTGTTTTATCTATCTTGATTGATTTGTTGCTCTTGGCTTTTTTCTCCACTTCCCTCACCGAATAGTTGTTCTTCAGGATTTCATCAAACAAATTCTTTCTTTCTCTCTCATCCTTGACTCCCAAAAGAGCCCGGGCATGGCCTTCCGATATTTTCTCTCCCCTTAAAGCGTTTTTGATTTCTTCAGACAAAGACAAAATCCTCAAGGTGTTTACCACCGCTTCCCGGCTCGCTCCCACCATCTGAGCTATCTCCCTGTCCAAAAGCCCGAATTCGCTCCTTAAACGCTCAAAGGCCTTGGCCTTATCAACGGCATTCAAATCTTTTCTCTGAACATTCTCAATCAAAGCCATCTCCAGTTTTTCCTGGTTTGACCTCTCTTTGATGATTACCGGTATCTGCCTCAATCCGGCTTTTTTCGACGCCCGCCATCTTCTTTCCCCGGCAATAATCTGATACTCGGCCACCATTCCTCCGGAAGGAGTCCTCATTTCCACCTTGTTGGCGATAATCGGCTGCAAGAGCCCGTATTTCTTGATTGATTCCGAAAGAGAAGAAAGCTCCTGTTCGTCGAATTCCTTCCTTGGCTGCAAAGGATTGGGCTTGATTTTGTCAATCTCAATCCAAAAGATAAAATCCTTGGCCGGCTCCCGGCTTGCTTCCTTGTTCTGTTCTTTTTTGGGAATCAATGATTCCAAACCTTTTCCAATCATATTATTTCTCCTTACCTATTATCTCTCTGGCCAACTCCCGGAAAGCGTGAACCGCCGAAGAATTGGGAGCTGACCTTAAAATGGTTTTCCCGCCGATGGGAGATTCCGACAAAGCGACTGTTCTGGGAATAATGGTGTCAAAAACATATCCCGGGAAAGTTCTCCTCAAATCCTTGGCGATTTTCTGCGAAACCTTGTTCCTCCTGTTATACATGGTCAAAACCGAACCCAATATCTTGATGTCCCTCTCCAGATTCCCGTTAATCAGCTTGATGTTGGAAAGCAGCTGCTCTAAGCCCTCCAGAGCCAGGTATTCGCACTGAACCGGAATCAGAACCTCGTCGGCGGCCACCAGGCCGTTGATGGTGAGAATTCCCAGGCTGGGCGGACAGTCAACCAAAACAAAATCGTAATCGTTCTTGACCTTGTCCAAAATTTCTTTCAACCTGAATTCCCTGTCTTTCAAATTAATCAATTCTATGTTGGCTCCGGCCAGGTTGTAGGAAGTAGGCATCAAATCGAAAGCCAGAAAAGGAGTCCTTTTGATTATTTCTTTGGGCGAAATCTGTCCCAAAAGAGCCTCATACAGGGAAAGGGGCAAA
>JAQUOX010000026.1 GCA_028716905.1 Minisyncoccota bacterium | reverse complement strand
GTTGAATTGAAGAATCATCCGTTTTTCCTGGCGGTTCAGTTCCACCCGGAACTGAAATCAAGACCGCTCAATCCCCATCCTTTGTTCAAGGAATTCATCAAAGCTTCGGCAAAGAAAAAATGAACAAATCGTTTACTTTAATAGAGATACTGGTGGTCATCGTGATAATCGGGATCCTTTCCGCTTTCATTATCGTTTCCATGGCCGGGGTCTCTTCAAAAGCAAACATTGCCAAGGGACAGGCGTTTTCCAATTCATTGAGAAATTCTTTATTAATGAATCTTATTTCGGAATGGAAGTTGGATGAAGGGACGGGAACATCAGTTGCTGATTCTTGGAGCGGAAACACGGGTACATTATTAGATTCTTCTGGAAATCCTTGCAGTACGTCTTATTGTCCGCAATGGAAAACAGGAACACATTGCGTTAAGGGTTCTTGTTTGTTATTTGACGGAAACAGTGACTATGTTAATCTTTTAAATAACAATGGCTCGCTTAATATTAATCCGCCATTTACTCTAGAGTTTTGGGTTAAACCACTTGGCGGTGAAATAAATCAGTCTCTTTGGGGAGGATTTACTGATAATGGAAACACTAAAAATTTTATAAGAGTAGGCTCAAATTTAAACATCTGCTTAGATCAATGGCCTCCTTCTGGAGGCAATCCTTGTTGGGGCGATGCTTTAAGTCTTAATCAGTGGAATCATATTGCGGTATCACAAACAAGCTCGTCTTTGTCGTTATATATTAATGGTAACTTTGCTAGTTATGGGACCGTTGAAGTGTACGCCGGAGCCACCCCAGACCAATGGAATATCGGAAGAAGGTGGATATCCCCATCCGGGTCTAATTATTTTAATGGATATGTCGATGAGGTCAGAATATACAGTGCCATTGTGCCAACCTCTCGGATTAGAGAGCAACACTATTCCGGCCTGAACAAACTTTTAGCCAACAACGAGATGAAAAAACAAGAATACTCCCAAAAGATAAATCAACTCGCTTCAAACTAAAAACCGGGTTGAGTCCCGGTTTTTTAATTACTCCACGCTCACTGTTTTAACGACTCTTTGCGAACCGTCAAAAAGCTTTTTTCTTTTGGTGGAAAAAGAAACCAGTCCTTCTTTAACGGCATAAAGAGTGTTATCTTTGCCCGTTTTCACGTTTTTGCCGGCAATAATCCCACTTCCCCTCTGGCGGACGATGATTGAGCCCTTCTGCGCTTTCTGGCCGGCGAAAAGCTTGACTCCCAGATATTTTGGTCTGGCATCCCTGCCCAAACGGCTTGTCCCCGCTGCTTTGGTTTTTGACATTTTGACGTTTTGCCGATTTTAAGATAATATATATCTTGTCAGCTTGTTATAATCTAATAGAACAATGTTAGCAAAAATACGGAAATTTGTCAAAGAGAACAGGACTGAATTAATCTTGTTTTTAACGGTCGCTTTGATTTCTCTTCTTTCTTTTTCTTGGGGCTACATTACGGCCAAGACCGAAGAGAAAAAACCCATAATAATCGATTATCGCAATGAAAAACATTCCTGCTCATATCGCTCTCATTCCTGACGGCAACCGGCGCTGGGCGAAAAAAAGAAACCTGCCCGCTTTCGTCGGCCACGAGAGGGGAGCGGAAGCTTTGGAAAAAATATTGCAGAAATCTCTGGAATTGAAAATTCCGTATTTTACCTTTTGGGGAAGCTCTTTGGACAATATCACCAAGAGAAGCAAAAAAGAAGTCGGCTATCTTTTTCAAATCTTCGAAAAGCAATTCAAAAGACTTGCTAAAGACAAAAGAATTCACAAGAACGAAGTCAAAATCTCGGTCCTGGGAAGATGGAAGGAATACTTTCCTCCAAGCCTCAACAAAGCCATTGAACAAGCAATGGAAAAAACAAAAGGATATAAACGCTATCATTTGACCTTTTTAATGGCCTATAACGGCACGGATGAAATGGAAGAATGCATTAAAAACATCGTCAAAACAAAACAAAAAGTAAATGAAAAAACCATAAAGCAGAACCTCTGGACCAAAGACCTGCCCTCGGTTGATTTGGTGATAAGAACCGGATGCGAAGACGACCCTCATCTTTCGGCCGGGTTCATGATGTGGGACATCGCTTATGCCCAGCTATATTTCACCAGAACGTATTTTCCCGCATTTTCTCCCAAAGAATACGAGAAAGCAATAAAAGATTACGTAAAAAGGGAAAGGAGGAAAGGGGCTTAATCTTGTGGACAAAATCCTTGCCAAGCGCCTTTTATTAAGGTAAAATATAAAAGTCTAAATCGTTAGACTTTTTGTTTATGTATATCAAAGGAGTCGGAATGACAAAATTTGATTACTCCCAGAAAGCTTGGTGGGAATTCGCCTACGAAGCGGCTTTGGAGGCCCTGGAAGACGCCAAAACGAGCATAGCCGACATAGAAGCCGTTGTTTTCTCCGGCATGTCCAGCGCGGCCGGCGGGGAGCATCAAACCCATAAAATTTCCTTTCTTTCCGACTTATTCAAAACAAACGTCCCCATTATCGAGGTTCCTTCGGTCTGCGGAGGAGGGGGAGCGGCTCTCTGGACCGCTTTGCATCTGACCGGATTCAAAAACATCCTGGTTTTGGCCGGGGAAAAACTGGTTGACAACCAGAGCGAAGTGGTCGTTGACTGGATACTCTCGGCCGCGGAAAAAGTCATTGAACAAACAGAAGGAATGCTCTTCCCCACCCAGAACGCCTTGCTTTGGCAGCAATATGCCGAGAAATACGGCACCACCATGGACGACCTGGCTTTGATTTCCTTGAAAAACCACCAGCACGCCGCTCTCAATCCCAAAGCATATTTCTATCAAAAGCCGGTTGATTTGGAAAAAATCAAGAATTCTCCGGTTGTTTCTTCTCCTTTCCGGCTGATGGATTGCTCCCTTTCCGTAAACGGAGGAGCGGCGGCCATTGTTTCCACCGAAGAATCGGATGTCAGGATAATCGGCTCCGGTTTTGCCACCGACTACCTCTTGACTTTCGGAAGAGAAGACATCACCCGCTTCAAAGCCACGAAACTGGCGGCCGAAAAAGCCTTTGCCGAAGCAAAAATCACTCCCCGAGACATCAACGTGGCCGAACTCCATGATGCTTTTACTTCCGTCGAACTGATTTCTTACGAAGACCTCGGTTTCGCCGAAGAAGGCAAGGGAAATGAGCTGATTAAATCGGGCAAGTTGAATTTGGGCGGACAAATGCCGGTCAACACCTCAGGCGGCCTCAAGGCCAAGGGCCATCCCATTTCCGCCACCGGCCTGGCCCAGGTTTACGAAATAGTCAATCAATTAAGGGGAAGGTGCGGGGAAAGGCAGGCCAACTCTCCGAGATACGGACTGACTCACAATATCGGGGGAGCGGGCGGAAGCGTCACCGTCCATATTTTTGAAAAATTGTAGCATGTTCTATCAATGCAAAAAATGCAACAGAATATGGAATTATCCGATTAAAAAATGTCCTTTTTGTTTTGAGGATTTGATTAAGATGGAAAGCAAAAAAGCGAAAGTTATCGGCGTTTCCAAAGTCAATATCCCGACAATCCAGCATCCCCATTTCCCGTATTACGCCCTGGTCTTGGAGGACG
>JAQUOX010000025.1 GCA_028716905.1 Minisyncoccota bacterium | reverse complement strand
ACAAAAGCCCCTTGTCTTAAAAACTCCTCGGCAATGGCCTTGCCGATACCCGAAGAAGAACCGGTGACGATTGCTGTTTTACCTTTTAATTTCATAACAAAATATACCACTTATTTTTATTTCTCCAATATTCAATACATTATACAACGAAAAAAGAAAATAAAAAAGGGGTTGCATCCCCTCATAAAAAACATTTCTCGGCTTTGCTCGGAACATGTACTGCGGATTCTTGACCGACGGCTTAACCCTTTTCGCCTGGTCTAAGTCACCTTCATAGATATGCAGACTGACATTACAATCCACAATCCTGACGATTGTGCAGCCACATGGGCCGATGACCTCGCGCTGAATCATGCCGATAAGGCCGACGAGATTAATCATCCAGGCCGTAAAGAGATCTCTGGACCTCCATTTGATGTGAATTTCCACCTCGTTGTTGCCCAGATAAATAATCTGCATGCTCTGAAAACATGGCGGAGATGCGCTAAACAGGTCTCTGCCGGGTTGCCAAGTAATCACTTGAGACCTATTAGAGGTTATTCCGCTTTTGACCTGCTCTTTCAGCTGTTCTCTTAAAACAGCCAATTGGTCGATAAAAGAATCTTTTTTGAAAATTACTTTCAAAATCAAATCCTTAAAGCTACGACTGGGAATAATGTATCTAATCAACCTCTCAATATAAAGGTAGGTGAATTTTTTGGCTTCCGGAAACTTCAGGTACTCTGACAAGAACCAGTTCCTGTCAAATTCCCTTCTGTAAAACTCTCCTTTCTTGTCTCCGAACGGGAATTGAGGATGAATCTCTCCTCTCAAAATCTGACTGATAGCGTTCCCGTACAGAATAATTATCTGAATAGAATTCCATGCCCGCTTTTTCTCGTTTGAAGACCCGAACACCATGGCTACGCCATGGGCGAGAACAAAACTTACCGCCCTATACCAGGCAGAAGGAAAATCATTCTCTTCAATAATATTAAACTTGCTCAGCTCCATACTAATCACTTTTAAATGAACCGCTTCAAAACTACTATAAAATAAGGCTTTCGTCAAACGGAAATCTAAACCAAAGGAAGGCCGGTAAAAAGATAAAAAATCTTTTCGGTAATAGCTAAAACAACATCAAGGCCGTTGGAAAAAATAAGAAAGATAAGAATAAAAAATCCGAACTGGGTCAAAAAAGACTTGAGCCAAACGAATCCGTCTCCCAAGATGTCAAAAAGGATGTGCGAACCGTCCAGGGGCGGAAGAGGAATAAGGTTGAAAATCGCCAGGACGATGTTGTAAAAAACAACGATTTGAAAGAATTGATAAAAGCCCGCAGAAAAAACGGGAAACCTAATAAGCAGACTGAAGATAAAAGCCACCAGCAAGTTGGCGGCCGGCCCGGCCAGAGAAATTTTCAAAGCTCCCCATCTTTTGTCCCGGATATTGTAAAAATCTATCGGAACCGGCTTGGCCCAACCGACTATCGGCCCCCTTCCGCCGGTAAACAACAACAAAACCAGGGGCACAAGAAAAGAGCCCACCGGGTCAAGGTGGCTCAAGGGGTTCAAGCTCAACCTGTTGTTCTCTTTGGCCGTCGGGTCGCCTAAAGAATAAGCAACGCTTCCGTGGGCCACTTCGTGGACAATAATGGAAAAAAGGATGACCGCCAGTCCCAGAATTGTAAGCAATAAATCCATATGTTTAGATATATACCATAAATTAAAGATACTTGCAATTATTATTTTTTCTGCTAATATACAAACATATGGAAAAACAATGCGCTATTTGCGGAAAATCTTCATCAATGGGCAGGCAGTACAAAAAATTGATTTCCAGGTATAATCCCTCCCCTAAAAAAAGAAAATATCCCAATCTTCAATGGGTTCGCGTTCCTTCGGAAACGATTAAAAAAAAATACAAAGAATTTTCCGGAAAAAGGATTTTAGCCTGCGCAAAATGCATCAAGGCCTTGGCGAAAAAGAAATAATTTTATTTCGGGCTGTCGTATAACGGTATTATTTGCGCATGGGGTGCGTAAGACCTGGGTTCAATTCCCAGCAGCCCGACTAATTTTATGCTCTCTTATCTTTTATTCATTCTGGGCTTTATAGTTTTAATCAAGGGCGCTGATTATTTCGTGGACGGAGCGTCTTCTCTGGCCAAAAGACTGGGTCTTTCCCCTTTATTTATCGGTCTGACCGTAGTGGCTCTGGGTACGTCCGCTCCCGAATTTTTCGTAAACATCGCCGCCAGCTTTGAGGGCAGTACCGGCATAGCCATCGGCAACATAATCGGAAGCAATATCGCCAACATATTGTTGATTCTGGGGCTTTCGGCAGCAATCTATCCTCTGCAAGCGAAAGACAGCACTGTCCGCACGGAAATTCCCCTGGCCTTTCTGGCCACCCTGGTTTTATTTATCTCTGTCAATGACCGATTGCTGGACAACTTTTCGTTTAACATGCTTTCCCGAACCGACGGATTGATATTCTGGCTTTTCTTCATTATCTTCATTTATTACACTTTCGGGATAATAAAAAATCCGGAAGAAGAAACGAAAACAAAAGACCAAAAAGGACCGGCCGTAACCCTGATGATGTTGGGAGGATTAATCGGTTTGGTTTTCGGAAGCAAATTAATCGTGGATAACGGATTGATTATCGCTTCCGCTTTGGGAATCAGCGAGACCCTGATCGGCCTGACCCTGATAGCCCTGGGCACTTCTTTACCCGAATTGGCCACCTCAATCGTCGCCGCCTATAAAAAAAAGCCGGATATCGCCATCGGCAACATAGTCGGCTCAAATATTTTCAACATCTTCTTCGTTTTGGGAACAAGCTCCCTTATCAGACCCATTGAATTTGACCCGGCTCTGAATTTTGACATCGTTTTCACCCTGCTGGCCACCCTCGGCTTGCTGCTCGCCTTTTATGTCGGCAAGAAAAAAATTCTGGAAAGATGGCAGGGCTGGGGATTTTTAATTCTTTACGTTGCCTACATCGCCTTTTTAATTCACCGAGGATAAAAATAAAAAATTATGACGGACATCCAAATCATACAATTGCTGGGCCTGGCATATTTCTCTGCCGGCCTGGGAGCGATTATCAACCCCGGACTGTTTAAGAAAGCCATTAACGATTATATGGAAAACCTGGCCGCGGTTTATCTCAGCGCTTTTCTTGTCCTAACTCTGGGATATATTCTTGCCAACAGGGAGCTGGAATTATGCAGCCCGGTTTCCCTGCTTGTCAGCGCCATCGGCTGGCTTGCCCTTGTTAAGGGAATATTGATTCTCCTCTTTCCTCAAATGCACGTCAATCTCCTGAAATTCGCGAAAAAAGACAGCCAGTTGTTTCTGGGAACGATAATAATCATATTAATCGGAGCGGCGTTCCTGTTTATCAGCCTTTAGTTCGTATCGTATTTTCAGCTTGTCTCCTGTTTTGATTCCGTATTTTGATACGCTTCCGGCTTTGATTTCCATCGCCTTGTCAATCTCCTGATTCGGCTTAAGAACGGTAATTTCTCCTTGAGTGAACAAGGGAATATTTTCGCTTATCTCAACTATTGTTTCGCCCCTAATCCATAAAACATCCAGGGGGAATTTCATGTCTTTCATCCAAAAAACGGGCCTCCTTGGATTTAGAAAAACAAAAAGCATGCCTTGGTTTTCTTCCAAAGAATCTCTTTGGCTCAATCCTTTTTCCATCTCTTCGGGGAAAAAAGCGATTTCGGTTTTGAAAATATCGTCATTGATTGTTATCTCCGCATTCAAGCCGGGAAGAAACAAAAAACCGAAAATCAACAACGCCGCCATTAAGAATACGATTTTCATGTTTTAAAGGGCTGACTGATAATCTTATCCAGATTGTCGTC
>JAQUOX010000024.1 GCA_028716905.1 Minisyncoccota bacterium | reverse complement strand
TTGAGAACGACAACTTCAGAAAGGTTCTCTATACCGCCAAGCACAGCCAATTGGTTTTGATGAACCTTCTTCCCGGAGAAGACATCGGAGAAGAGGTTCACACTCTTGACCAATTCTTGAGAGTGGAGAAGGGAATCGGCAAGGCCGTCTTGAACGACGTGGAATATCCCATTGAAGACGGTTCGGCCATCGTTGTTCCGGCCGGCGTAAAGCACAACATCGTCAACACTTCAACCGAAGAGCCGATGAAGCTTTACACGGTTTACAGCCCGCCCGAACACCGGGACGGAGTAATCCACCCCACCAAGGAAGACGCCGTGGCGGACAACGAGGAGTTTGACGGCAAAACCACGGAAGAATAAGACCTTATCGGTTATGGAAGACTTAATGCCCAATCCCGGCAAACAATTAGCCATTGGAGTGGAAGGAAGCAAATACGCCCGCCATCCCATTAAAACTCACATCATTACCAAAGACGACGACATCGTTGATGTTTGCCGTAAATATGCTTCTCCCTTTTTAAGAGCAGGGGATTTGCTTTTTATCAGCGAGAAAATCGTGGCTATTTCCCAGAACAGGGCTTTTCCCATCAAGGACATCAAGCCCTCTCTTTTGGCCAGGATTCTGGTCAAATTCGTCCACAAATCTCCTTACGGCATCGGTTTGGGCAGTCCCTGGACAATGGAGCTGGCTGTCAGGGAGGCCGGGGCCCTGAGAATTCTCTTCGCTTCCTTTGTCGCTCTCTTGACCAAGCCCTTTGGCGTCAAGGGCCTGTTTTACAAAGTGGTGGGGAACGACATCAATGCCATTGACGGACCCTGCGACTATACCTTGCCTCCTTACAACCAATATGCTAAATTGGGGCCGAAAGACCCGGACAAAACAGCCTTAAGGATTAAAGAAAAGATTGGCAACGAAGTGATAATCATCGATGCCAACGACCTGGGAGTCAATGTTCTGGGAAGGTCGGATAAAAACATTTCCGACGATTTCTGCGAGAAAGTTTTCAAAGACAATCCTCTGGGGCAGGCTTCCGAGCAAACCCCCTTGTGCATCGTAAGAAAAATGGAATAGGCGAGATTGGTTCAGTGGCAGCACATCTGCTTCCCAAGCAGAAGACGCCGGTTCGATTCCGGTATCTCGCTCCGTTAAAATGAAAAAATACCATTTAGAAACCTTCGGCTGCAAGCTGAACCAGACTGATTCCGAAAGAATCAAATCAAAACTTGATAAAGAATACAAGCAATCTTCTTTAAAAGAAGCCGATTTCGTGGTCTTGAACACCTGCGGCGTGGTGGAAAAGACAGAAAGGAAGATACTGAAGAAAATTAATCAATTTAAAAAAACAAAAATTATTATCGCAGCCGGCTGTCTGCCCCTGATTTCCGAAGAATGCCAGTCCCTTGCTCACGGAGTCATCGGCCCCCAGAGCATCGATTCCGTCAACAAGGTGGTCAAGCAAGCGCTCCGAAGAAAACACATTGTTCTCTTGAAAGATAAACATATTAAGAAACCAATAGCCTTGATAAAGCAAGGAAGCGCCATCATTCCCGTTGCCGAAGGATGCCTGGGCCAATGCACCTATTGCACGGCCCGGCTGGCCAGAAAAGAACTGCAGTCCTTTGCCGTCAAAGACATATTGAAAGAGATTAAAAAAGCTCTTAATCAGGGGGCCGGAGAAATTCAACTGACCTCCCAGGATTTGGCTGTTTTCGGCCTGGACAGAGGGAAACAAGAACTGCCTGAATTATTAAAAGAAATAATCAAAATCAAAAAAGAATTCAAAGTCAAACTCGGCATGATGAATCCCGGCCAAACCAAGAAAATACTGAAGCCGCTTCTGAAATCGTATCAATCGAACAAATTGTATAAATTCATTCATCTGCCTTTGCAGTCGGGGGATAACAAGGTTTTGAAGAAAATGAAAAGAAATTACAAGGCTGAAGATTTTATTCAAATCTCCGAAGCTTTCAGGAAAAAATTCAAAGACAGCGTTTTGGCCACGGATATCATTGTCGGCCATCCCCACGAAAGCGAAGAAGCGTTCAACAACACGATTAAGATTATCAAGAAAACCAAACCGGACATCGTCCATATCTTCAAGTTTTCCAGAAGAAAAGGCACTCTTGACTATCAATTGAAGGACTGGCCGGACAGGATAAAGAAGCAAAGGTCAAGGATATTAACCGACTTGTTCAAGAAAATAAACGAGAAAAGGAATCAAGACATGAAAGGAAAATCTTTTAAAGTATTAGTAGTCGAAAAAAGGGGCAAAACCTTTCTCGGCCGGACGGATTCGGGCCGGGCCGTTGTTTTGAACAAGGGAAAGCCCGGATTTTCGGTAAAAACCAGAATAACCGGAGCCCGATGGAACTATCTTTCGGGCAAAGTTGTTTAAAAAAGAAAAATATGCTATCTTATTACCATGAATAAATACATCTCCAAGAACGTCATTGTTATTCTTCTGATAGGCCTTTCTTTCTTCGGCGGGTTCTTTTTTGATAAATTCATCCACGAAAAAGAATACAAAGCCGCTTTCAATCTGGACGGCATGGATTTGACGCTCCTCAAGGAGGTTTACGAAAAGACGGTCTTCAATTTCGTGGACCCGACGAAAATCGACAAGAAAAAGCTGACTTACGGCGCCGTGGCTGGAATGGTTGAGGCCATCGGCGACCCTTACACGACCTTCTTCGACCCAAACCAGGCAAAAGATTTTCAGGACGATTTGTCGGGCATTTTTGAGGGCGTGGGCATCCAAATAGGCGTCAAAGACAATCAAATCAAGGTAATCGCGCCCCTTAAAGGAACTCCGGCCGAGGCAGCCGGCATTTTGGCCGGAGACGCCATTATTGAAGTGGACGGCCGGTCAACCGCGGAAATGTCCATTGACGAAGTGGTAAGCAAAATCAAGGGAGAAAAAGGAACCAAGGTCACCCTGACCATTTCCCGAACAAGAAAAGGAGAAGCTCCGGAAACCAAAACTTTTGAAATCGTAAGAGACGTCATCAAGGTTCCGACCATTGAATGGAAAATGACGGAAAAAGACGGCAAGCAGATAGCTTATCTGACGATTTATCATTTCTCTGAATATGTCTTTGACGATTTCAAAAAAGCCGCTTACGAAATCCTTAGTAATAACTTTGACGGAATCGTTCTTGATTTGAGGAACAACCCGGGCGGGCTTTTGAACAGAACCGTGGACATTGCCGGCTGGTTTTTGGAAAAAGGCAGCGTGGTTTTGACCGAACAGAACAAAAACCTGGAAAAAACCAATTACAAAGCCAGCGGCCCGGCCAGCTTTGCCAATACTCCGATGGTCATCCTGATTAACGAAGGAACCGCCTCCTCGGCCGAGATACTGACCGGAGCCCTGAAAGACAACAGAAATATATTGGTTGTCGGAGAAACTTCTTTCGGAAAAGGACTGGTCCAAAGAGTGGTGACCCTGGAAGACGGCTCAACCTTGAAAGTTACCACCGCTAAATGGTATACTCCAAACGGGGAGCTGATTCAGGATGTCGGGATAAAACCGGACATTGAAGTGGAAATGACCGGAGACGACTACAGCGAAGATAAAGACCCACAGCTGGACAGGGCTCTGGAAGAAATGGTGAAAATAATCAATCAATAATTATGAAGGTTATACTTTTGCAAAACGTTGATAATTTGGGCAAGAAAGACGAAGTGAAAGACATCCCGGCCGGATTTGCCAGGAACTTCCTCATTCCCAAAGGCCTGGTCTTGGCGGCCACGGAAGAAAATTTGAAGAAACTGGAGGAACAAAAAAAACAAGAGGAAGAAGAAACGGCCAGGGACTTGGAAAAAAAAGAAAAAATGGCTTCCCAGCTGGACGGAAGGGAAGTGATGGTTGAAACCGTCGTGGGAAAAGAAGGCCAACTTTTCGAATCCATAAACAAGCAGAAAATATCCGAGCATTTGAAAGAGATGGGGTTCGAGGTTGATAAAAATCAAATCAATTTGAAAAGTCCGATCAAAGAGCTGGGAGAGTTTCCGGTCAAGCTTGAACTTGACCACAATCTGGAAGCGGAAATAAAAATCATTGTTTCCGAAAAAGAAGAGAATAAACAATAGTATATGCCCCAATATATTTTTGTCGGAGGCGGGGTAATGTCAAGCGTGGGTAAAGGCGCTGCCACTGCTTCCATTGGAAAAATGCTGCAAAGCAAAGGGTTTAAGGTGAGCGCCGTCAAGGTTGACCCGTACATCAATGTTGACGCCGGAACCATGAATCCCATCGAGCACGGCGAGGTTTTCGTGACCGACGACGGAACCGAATGCGACCAAGACCTGGGAAATTACGAAAGATTCCTGAACGAGGACCTGTCAACCGAAAACTACATTACCACGGGCCGGGTTTACCAGTCGGTAATTGAAAAAGAAAGAAACCTCGGCTTCCAGGGAAGATGCGTCGAGGTGGTGCCGGATATTCCCAATGAAGTAATCTCCAGGATTGAAAAAGTGGCCAAAAAGACCAAGGCTGATTTCGTCATGATTGAAATCGGAGGAACGGTGGGCGAGTACCAAAACCTTCTTTTCCTGGAAGCGGCCAGAATGATGAAACTGAAGAATCCCAGAAAAACCCTTTTCGCCCTGGTAACCTTTCTGCCGACCATCAAGACCATCGGCGAAATGAAAACCAAGCCCACCCAGACCTCGGCCCGGCTTTTGAACGAAGCCGGCATCCAGCCCGACTTTATCCTGGGCAGAGCCTCGGTTCCTCTGGACGCTCCGAGAAAAAGAAAGATTTCCATATTCTGCAACCTGGACCCCAGAGACGTAATTTCCGCTCCGGATGTTGATTCCATTTACGAGATTCCTCTTAATTTCGAGAAAGAAGGACTGGGGGAGAGAATACTCAAGAAAACCGGCCTCAAGGCGAAAAAGAAGGATTTAAAAAAATGGAAAGAACTTGTTACCAGAATCAAAAGAAAGAAGAAGCCGGTGAAAATCGGCATTGTCGGCAAGTATTTCGAGACCGGCAGCTTCTCCTTGATGGATTCATATATTTCCGTGATAGAGGCAATAAAGCACGCTGCCTGGAGCCAAAACAGGCATCCGGAAATACACTGGCTGTCGGCCCAAAAGTTCGAAAAAAACCCAAAAGCCCTTAAAGAATTGAAGGGCTATGACGGAATAATCGTTCCCGGAGGATTCGGCACCAGAGGAACTGAAGGAAAAATCAAGGTAATCGAATACCTGAGAAAAAACAAGATTCCTTTCCTGGGATTGTGCCTGGGTATGCAATTGGCGACCATTGAATTCGCCCGAAACGTCTGCGGGCTCAAAAAAGCCACTTCCACCGAATTCCAACCCAATTCAACGCAACCGGTAATCGACTTCATGCCCGAACAAAAAGAACTGATAAAGCACAAAAAATACGGGGCGACAATGCGATTGGGCGCCTGGGACTGCAAAGTCATGCCCCAAACCATTGCCAGTAAAGCGTATGGAAAAGGAATGATTTCTGAAAGGCACAGGCACAGGTACGAACTGAATAACGATTACCGGGACTTACTGACTTCCAAGGGATTGATTGTTTCGGGAATCAATCCGGAAAAGAATTTGGTGGAAATCGTTGAATTGAAGAATCATCCGTTTTTCCTGGCGGTTCAGTTCCACCCGGAACTGAAATCAAGACCGCTCAATCCCCATCCTTTGTTCAAGGAATTCATCAAAGCTTCGGCAAAGAAAAAATGAACAA
>JAQUOX010000023.1 GCA_028716905.1 Minisyncoccota bacterium | reverse complement strand
CCAGATACAACGAGGCCTCCTTAATCAAAGAACTGGAAAACAATGAAATCGGCAGGCCTTCCACCTACGCTCCCATCATTTTCACCATTCAAAAAAGGAATTACGTCCAGAAAAACCAGGAGAGACGATTTGAGCCGACCGAAACCGGGTTTGCGGTAAACGACTTGCTGGCCGAGCATTTCCCGGAAATCGTGGACGTAAAGTTCACGGCGGAGATGGAAAAAGACCTGGACGAAATCGCGGACGGAAAAAGGGACTGGATTAAGCTTTTGCAAGGCTTCTATTTTCCTTTTGAGAAAAAACTGGAACAGAAATATAAAGAGGTTGAGAAAAAACCCCTGGAGCAAAAACCGACCGGAAAAAACTGCCCCTTGTGCGGAAAACCGCTTTTGGTAAAAAGGAGTCGCTACGGAGAATTCCTGGGCTGTTCCGGATTCCCGGAATGCAAACATACCGAATCTCTTGAAGAAAAAAACAAGAAAACGGGCATAACCTGCCCCCAGTGCGAACAGGGAGAAATAATCATGAGGAGAACAAAAAAGGGGAAAATATTCTTCGGCTGTTCCAACTGGCCCCAGTGCGATTTCGCTTCCTGGTACCGGCCCACCGGAGAAAAATGCCCCCAATGCAATTCCCTGCTGGTGGAGAAAAACAAAAAGATAAAATGCAGCAATAAAAATTGTAATTTTGTAAAAAAATGAAAAATATATTCAAGATTTTAATAATCGCCATATTGATTGCCTCTCTCTTCGCTCCCAAGATTTATGAAAAAAGAGCTGTATTAATTTCCGCTTTGTTCCCGCAATTTTACGAAGAAAAGAAAGAAAGCGACGCTTTAAAACAAAAAATCGGCCAGATGCTCATCCTGGGTTTTCGGGGAACGGAAGTGAATAACGATTCGGACATTGTAAAAGAAATCAAGAAATACAATCTGGGAGGGGTTATTCTTTTTGACCGGGACGTACCCACCAAGCAGTTCCCCAGAAACATCGTTGACCCGGAACAGACAAAAAAACTGATTTCCGATTTAAAAAGCCTTGCCTCCCCCTCTTTGTTCGTGGCCGTTGACGCCGAAGGAGGATTAATCAACCGCCTTAAGGAAAAGTACGGCTTCATTAACATCCCCAGCGCCCAGGAAATGGGGAAAGAAGACCCGGAAAAAACGAAAGAGAACGCTTTGATTATCGCTGAAGAATTGTCTTCCTTGGGGATAAATATTGATTTCGCTCCGGTGGTTGACGTCAACGTCAATCCCGACAATCCGGTTATTGGCGGACTGGAAAGGTCTTTTTCCGAAGACCCGGAGAAAGTAGCTCTTTATGCCTCCAAATTCATTGAAGGCCTTCATGAAAAAAACATCATTCCGGCCATTAAGCATTTTCCCGGACACGGCAGTTCAGCCGAAGACAGCCACTTGGGAATGGTTGACGTAACCGAAACGTATAAACAAGAAGAATTGATTCCTTATCAAAGATTAATAGAACGGGGGTACTCTGATATGGTAATGACCGCTCATATCATTAACAGAAACATCGACCCTGATTTCCCCGCCACCCTTTCTTCTTTGTATATCAAAAAAATCCTCAGAGAGGACTTGGAGTTCA
The DNA here is from genome assembly GCA_028716905.1 of Minisyncoccota bacterium. Taxonomy (GTDB): domain Bacteria; phylum Patescibacteriota; class Minisyncoccia; order Minisyncoccales; family Minisyncoccaceae; genus Microsyncoccus. The sequence continues at coordinate 4,329 of JAQUOX010000023.1, read as the reverse complement.
AGGGCGTGGTGGTTTCAGACGACATGAACATGGGAGCCATTGTTGACAATTACGGCTTTGACGAAGCCCTGATTAAAGCCATTCAGGCCGGATGCGACGTATTGATTATTTCCAACAACGGGAGCGAGTATAATGAAAAAGCCGCTGAAGAAGCAATGGAAACTATTTTCCAAGCGGTTAAAAAAGGCGAGCTGTCCGAAGAGCAAATCAACGAATCCTATGACCGGATTCAGGAATTGAAACAAAGATACGGAATAAAATAAGGCACGCCATCGTGCCTATAATCCCCTAGGGAAGAAAACCGCCGTTTTCCTGATAATCTCGGAAGCGTCCAGAGGAAGCAAGGTCTTGATTAGGGGCAAAAAACTTGGTTTCTTGGCCCAAAGCTTACGGGCAATCAAAGCGATTATTTCCGCGTCAATCTCTTCCAAAGATTCTTCTTCCGGATCCAAGTTTACCAATCTGGCCCTGAGAAATCCGACTTTTTCAACATCAACGCAGGGAAAAAGCTCAAGTTCAGGTTTTTGGGCTTGCGCCCTTAACCTTACGGCTTTTACCGAAATCTCCAATGGCTGCGTCTTTCTGCAAAAATCGAATTCTTCGTAGAAATAGACGTTCAACCTATAACAGCCTTCATACGAATGAACCGACAACACGGCCATGGAATCAGACGGCCCCTCAACGATTAAAAACTTCGGATCCAAATCAAGGAAACCGATAAACTCTTTGGTCTTTTGAATGGCTTCCATGAAAAACACCCTCACTGGAACATGTTGGCAACGCCGGTATCCGTCTTTCCGAACAGGGCAAGCAGACAATGCTTACAATACAGGGTAGTCCACGGATGCCGAATCGTGACAAGCCCTTCTTCCGCCTGGAAGTTGAACATTACGGTTGCCGTTCCCTGAACCAGCTCAATCTTTTCAGGATTTTCCGGGTCATACTCATCGCGACAAGCGATGCACCTTATTGGATAACCCCTTTGTTCATAGAACTCAATCGGGTATTCGTCTGGAAACTTGCTGATTTTGAAAATCACGGCCTCCAAGACATCTTCAGGACATTTAATGGCTTCTTTCTTTTCCATCATTACTAACACCTCCTTTTGGTTGTTAATGGCTAAGACAAGCATCCGCAATTGCCGCCAACTCTATATAGAGACGCCTTCTTAACTTGTAAAATTGCTTTTAAAACAATTAAAGAATAGTACAAAAATGTTTTTCTGTCAATTGACAAAAACAAGAAAAACACTAATATGACAGTAGATCTTTGGAGGCAGAAATGAAAAAAAAGGAAACCCTGGGAGACCTTGTTGAGGATATCTTCTTCATTGTCGGAGGCCTAATCGCCCTCGCCATCATTGTTCTCGCCATTGGCGTGGAAATGCTTCAGGAAAAGAAAAAACCGGCACGTTAATCATGCCGATTTTATTTTCCTTAAATATATCTCCCGTCTTTTTAATATCTCTCCGGCGTCGAGGCAAACCAGCCCGGCTATCTTTTCTATTTCTATTTTTATAAGAAAAAGAAACATGCTGATTCGTCCGAAAATTATTGCGTCGGCTTGGATATCGTCGTCGTGGCCTGAAGGCGGACCCAGCAGGCAAATAGGGTTTTCCGTTCCCCGGCAGTATTTAGGGAAAAGTTCAATGTGTCGGCTCTTGGCCGCTCTCATTCTCACCGCTCTGGCCGCCAACTCGAAAGCATTAAGCTCCATTATGCGGTCATCGCTTCTGTTTTTAAGGTTGTCGAGACGGTAATAACCATCTCCCACCACCACCCAAACATCCGGAGAAGAAATTTCTTCCTCTTTGACCGGAAGCTCGGGATCGAAATCAAGTTCTGCCAGATACTCCTTTATCTTCTCGCTCATTTCACTCATGTTGTCACCCCCCATTTTAAAGGTGCCCTTTCTCTATAGCATAAAATCAAGAATTTGACAAAAATCTTTTTAGCGATGCATTATTTTCTTCATCCATCCTTTAACTTCCTCTTCTGATTCGAAATCGGCAATAAACTGAACCTTGTCTCTTTTCTTTTCCAGTTTAATTCTGTTGTGGCCGAATAATTCTTTCAGTTTTTTCTCCAAAAATTCCTTATTGATTATGGTTTTATCGATTTTAATCGATTTGTTTCCTTTGGCTTTTTTCTCAACCTCTCTTACCGAATAATTGTTCTTTAGGATTTCCTCGAATAGATTCTTTCTCTCTTTCTCGTCTTTGACTCCCAAAAGAGCCCGGGCATGACCTTCCGATATTTTCTCTCCCCTTAAAGCGTTCTTGATTTCTTCGGACAAGGACAAAATCCTCAGGGTGTTTACCACTGCTTCCCGGCTCGCTCCCACCATCTGGGCTATCTCCCTGTCCAAAAGACCGAATTCGTTTCTCAATCGCTCAAAGGCCCTGGCCTTGTCAACGGGATTCAAGTCTTTTCTCTGGACGTTCTCAATCAAAGCCATCTCCAACTTTTCCTGATTAGACCTCTCTTTGATGATGACCGGTATCTGTTTCAGTCCGGATCTTTTCGAGGCCCGCCACCTTCTTTCCCCGGCGATAATCTGATATTCCGCCACCATGCCGCCGGAATTGGTTCTCCTTTCCACTTTATTGACGATAATCGGCTGCAAGAGCCCGTACTTCTTGATTGATTCCGAAAGAGAAACAAGCTCCTGTTCGTCAAATTCTTTTCTCGGCTGCAAGGGATTGGGCTTGATTTTGTCAATCTCAATCCAAAAGATAAAATCTTTGGCCGGCTCCCGGCTTGCTTCCTTATTCTGTTCTTTTTTGGGAATCAATGATTCCAGTCCTTTTCCAATCATATGTTTGTATTGTATCAAAAATCAATTATTTGCCAAATTATTTTTCAACTCAGCTAATCTTTGATTAAATTCTTCGAAAGCAACACCTTCGTTAAACAATAGTTTATTTAGCCCGAGATAATAGTTTTGCTGGATTTGAGAAATTGGGATAGCAGCGTTATATATGCGGACATCGTCTATTAAGCCGTTGAACCAGTCATCGTTATGAGAACTGCGCTTACCTATTAAGAAATCTGTAGACGAAACTGTAATTGATTCGGACATAGAAACGGGTGTCCCGGTTACGGCTCCGTCATAATACAACTTCATTGTGCTGCTATTATACGTTCCCACTATGTGATGCCAGCTATTCAACGAAATAGCCGTTGTTCCAATGATACTTTGCAGTCCGGAGGTTGCAAAATCAACATCAAATCTTGGATAACCGTTATTGTCCAATCCAATCTCGTATGAATCTGTTGTTCCCTTTCCCGCGACTCTTCTGTTATCACCCGCCAACAAGGATGGCTTTACCCAGACCGAAATCGTAAGCGGGCCAATAATATTCAAACTCGCCCCACTCCCGCAATTAACGTAATCATCCGTGCCGTCGAAAGCCAGACAGCCTCCGGAAACGCATTCCGAGGCCGTTCTCCAGGAAGGAGAGGTGTAGGTTCCGCCTCCGGCTCCGAACCAGGTGCCGGGATTGGCTCCCCAGTGGTCCTGGGCCGTGGTTCCGGAAGCATCGTCCATCCTCCATTCGGAAACCAGATTCAGCATCAATGAATTCTTGATTGAATTGGAAAAAGCCTGACTCTTGGCAATTCTTGCCTTTTCCGAAACTCCGGACATGGAAACGATAATGAAAGCGGAAATGATTCCGATTATCACGATAACCACCAGTATTTCAATGAGGGTGAAGGATTTATTCATTGCCTCTCCTTACCTATTATCTCTCTGGCCAGCTCCCGGAAAGCGTGAACGGCCGAAGAATTGGGGGCTGACCTTAAAATGGTTTTCCCGCCGATGGGCGATTCTGACAAAGCGACCGTTCTGGGAATAATGGTGTCAAAAACGTATCCCGGGAAGGTTCTTCTCAAATCCTTGGCGATTTTCTGCGAAACCTTGTTTCTCCTGTTATACATGGTTAAAACCGAACCCAATATCTTGATATCCCGTTCCAAGTTATCGTTAATCAGTTTAATATTGGAAAGCAGCTGCTCCAATCCCTCCAAAGCCAAGTATTCACACTGAACCGGAATCAGAACTTCGTCGGCGGCCACCAGGCCGTTGATAGTGAGAATTCCCAGGCTGGGAGGACAATCAACCAAAACAAAATCGTAATCGTTCTTGACCTTGTCCAAGATTTCTTTCAACCTGAATTCCCTGTCTTTCAAATTAATCAGTTCTATGTTGGCTCCGGCCAGGTTGTAGGAAGTAGGCATCAAATCGAAAGCCAGAAAAGGAGTCCTTTTGATTATTTCTTTGGGCGAAATCTGTCCCAAAAGAGCCTCATACAGGGAAAGGGGCAAA
>JAQUOX010000022.1 GCA_028716905.1 Minisyncoccota bacterium | reverse complement strand
TTTTGGCCAAAACGTTTTTCTCGATTTCCGCGCCCACCAGATTGACGGCTCCCTCTATCCTGGCGTTTTCCAGTATCAGGTTTCCGTTCAAGTGAAGGTTGGCCAGATAAAGGGAACCCTTAATCAAGCAGTCTTTGAAGCTCAAGTCGCCGTCAATGAAAACGTCGGCCATGAACACCTGACCCTGAATCTGGGCATTATCAAAGATTATGCTGCTGTTGATGGTTTCCTTGACCAGAGAAAAAGAGGGCAGGTTTTCGCCCGTAAAATCAGCCGGCTTAAATCCGTCTTCGGCTTTAAATAGTTTTTCTTCTATTTGCTGTTGAGTCAGGATTTGCTTTTTCATTTCCTCTTCCTGTGATATATTAACTATATTATCATAGCTTAATTTCTGAAATGATTCAAGAAGAAGGAAAACTCTGGAAAAAAGGGTATCGGGTCGTTGTCGGGATTGACGAGGCGGGCCGGGGGCCCTTGGCCGGACCGGTGGTGGCAGCCGCGGTTTTCATTGATAAAAAAGATTTTTCTCTTTTAAGGAAGAATAAATTCGTCAGGGATTCCAAGGAGCTGACGCCCAAGAAAAGAAAAGAGGTTTTTGAGCCTTTAATCAAAAAGGTCAAATGGGGGACGGGCATTGTTTCGGAAAAGACGATTGACCGAATCAATATTCTTCAGGCAACCGGGCTGGCGATGGAAAAAGCGCTTAAAGATTTTGAGAAAAGGAACAAGATTAAGGCCGATTTCGCGATTCTTGACGGGATAATGAAAATTGATATTGAACAAAAGCAAAAAGCCGTTGTCAAGGCCGACAAAAAAGTTCTTTCCTGCAGCGCGGCCAGCATTATCGCCAAAGTGACCAGGGACCGGATAATGGTCAGATACGACAAAAAATATCCTTTGTACAATTTCAAACAGCACAAGGGCTACGGAACCAAAGAGCACGTGAGAAAATTGAAAAAGCACGGCCTTTGCCCGATTCACCGAAAAAGCTTCAAGCATTGACAATCGCTCCTTTTCTTTATATATTATCCCCAGAACCTTTAATCGGGTGAATACTGATGGAAGTTATTGCCAGAGTTAAAAAAGGCGGAAAAGACCTGGTCGCTCTTCTGGAAAAAGAAGAAATGATTCAGGCCAAATTGACGAGAACCGGGGTCATCGTGCCCCTGGACGCGAACAAGGCGGGAATATACAGGATTCCTTTGTCCATTCGGAACAAAAATCCTTTCATTCTTCTTCATTTGGAAGAATCGGGCGGAAGCAACGGAAGCGCCGGTTTCGGCCAGATAATCTGCGATGTTGACGGAGGGCGTTTACGGCCCTTCCGCATTGAAAAAAAAGGTATTGCCGGATTCAATGTGGCAAACGAAGCAGCAGTCGTCTGCGCTTTGTCAAAGAGAGGAAACATCGTCGGTCTGAGCATTGAATTGTATAAAATCCAGAGAAGCAACAACAAGGTCGTTGTTAGAAGAAACCTGCTTTTCAGCGGAACAAATCCCAGGCTTCCCGAGCACCTTTCCAGGTTTAAGAAAGCAGCCCGAGCCGCTGTCAGCAAAAGCCGCTGCCAGAATTGCAGGCACTTACACTTCGTTACTTGAGGCCGTTAGCGCCTCTTTTTCTTTACAAAATTAAGAAAAAATGTATAATTAAACCGTTAAAGAATAATTGATAAAAACATATGGCGGTTCCAAAAAGAAGATTATCCATATCCAAGAAGAACAGAAGAAGGGGAAACATTTTTCTCGAAGTTCCCAAGTTGATCAAGTGCGGCAAATGCGGAAAACCGGTCCTGCCCCATACGGTCTGCGGCTACTGCGGCTACTACAAAGGCAAGGAATACATTAACGTCATGGCCAAGCTTGAAAAAAAAGAGCAGAAGAAAAGAGCCAAAGAAATCCAAACCCAGGAAAAAGAAAAACCATTAAGCCCGGAAGAACTTTCAAAGAAATAGCTCTATGGCTTCAAGGCATTTGTCCAGATCAATAGCGATGCAAAGCCTTTATGAATGGGATTTCAACGGCCGCGAAGACAAGGACCTGGACCCCGTTACCGAAAGGAACATCAAAGAGTTCGGCAGCGGACTGGAGGAGGTTGATTTCATCTGGGACCTTGTCTCGGGAGTCAAAAAGAATTTAAAGGTGATTGACGAGATAATCGTCAAGACGGCTCCGGAGTGGCCTCTGGAGCAAATCAACATTTTAGACAAAAACATTTTAAGGGTGGGCATTTACGAACTGCTTTTCGGAGATAAAGAAAGCGTTCCGCCCAAAGTGGCCATCAACGAAGCCATAGAACTGGCCAAGAACTTCGGCGGGGAGAACTCAAAAAAATTTGTCAACGGAGTTCTGGGAACGGTTTTTAAAGGGGCTGACGAAGAAACATGAAAGATTTCGGAGAATTGGAAAAAAACCTGAATATCTCTTTTAAGAACAAGGATTTGCTGGTCCAGGCTTTTTGCCATCGCTCGTACCTGAACGAGAATCCCGACTTCAATGTCTTCCACAACGAAAGACTGGAGTTTCTGGGAGACGCCGTTTTGGAACTGGTTACGACCGAATACATCTTCAACAACTATCCCGACAAGCCGGAAGGAGAGATGACCAGCTGGAGGGCTTCCTTGGTCAATGCCAATACTCTTTACGAAGTGGCCCAAGAACTGAACTTCAACGATTTCCTGCTTTTGTCCCAGGGCGAAGAAAAAGAAAACGGCCGTTCCAAAAAATACATCCTGGCCGATGCTTTTGAGGCCTTCATCGGCGCCCTCTATCTTGACCAGGGCTATGCGGCGTGCCAAGAGATAATCAAAACCCGTTTAATAGACAAAAAGCTGGAAGAAATCATTGAAAAGAAACTCTACAAGGACCCTAAATCCCTTTTTCAGGAAAGGGCCCAGGAAATTGAACTGGTCACCCCCACTTACCAGGTCATGAAAGAAAGCGGACCGGACCACATGAAGAATTTCGTTGTCGGCGTTTTCCTGGGCAAAGAAATGATTGCTCGGGGAGAAGGTCCTTCCAAGCACGAGGCCGAACTTGATGCCGCGGCCAGGGCCCTGGAAGTCAAAAACTGGGAAGGGGCTTGAAATTAATTCAATTTTAAGATATCATACCGTTATTAAAAGAATATATACAATATTATGTTAATGATAAGATTATTCAGAATAGGCAAGAAAAAACAACCTTCCTACAAGGTTGTTGTTACTGATAAAAGAAATGCTCCGGCCAGAGGAAGATTCGTCGAGGAAGTCGGCACTTACAATCCCTTGACCAAAGAAGCGGCTTTCAAAAAAGACAGGATAGTCCATTGGCTTCAGGTGGGAGCCCAGGCCTCGGACACGGTCCACAATCTTTTAATCCAGAACAAGGTTATTGAAGGAGAGAAAAGAAAGATGACTTTTAAGAAAAAAGAAGAGGCAGCGGTTGAAGAAACGCCCAAAGAGCCTGCTCCCGAAGAAAAAGCCGCAGAAGAAACGCCGAAGCCCGAAGAGAAACCGATAGAGCCAGAACCCGTTAAAGAGGAAGTACCGGCAGTTGAGGAGAAGCCGACAGAAGCTCCGCAAGCGGAAGTCCCGACAGAAGAAAAGCCGGAAGAAGCGGAAGCGCCCATTGAAGAAAAACCGGCAGAGGCAGAAGCCCAACCCGAAGAAACTGTTCAGTCTTGACAATTAACGATTTGTTGTGAATAATTGACATGCGGGGTAGAACGAGTCGAGCTACCCGAAAGTGGGAAGTATATAAAACTTTAATAAGCGAATATGGCAGAAGCACCAAGAGACGTAGATTTTCTTGAATTCATTGTAAAAGCTTTAGTTGATCATCCGGAGGATGTTAAAGTTGATAGGCAGGTTGATGAAATGGGTGTTTTACTATCAGTAAAAGTCAACCCGGAAGACATGGGCCAGCTTATCGGAAAACAGGGTTCCACGGCCAAGGCAATCAGGAATCTGATTCGAATCATCGGCCTAAAGAACCACGCTCGAGTCAATTTGAAGATTGAAGAGCCGGAAGGAGGCTCTCCAAGAAAGAAGACCGAGAGCGAGGAAAAACCTTCAGAAACCACAACCGAGGACTTTGAAGATTTCAAAATCTAATCCTCGTTTACATTCAATAAAAACCGTGCTATCATAAACACGGTTTTTATTATGCAATTCGACATTATCACCATTTTTCCCCATATCTTTGATTCATATTTCAAAGAATCTCTGATTAAAAAAGCTTTGGACAAGAAGCTTTTGAAAATACAGGTCCACAATCTCAGGGATTATTCTTCGGATAAGAGGAAAAGGGTGGACGACCGGCCTTACGGCGGGGGACTGGGCATGGTGATGATGGTCGAGCCCGTATTCAAAGCTTTGAAGAAAATCAAAAAGAAGAATTCCCGGGTTATTCTTTTCACGCCCCGGGGCAAGCTGTTCAGCCAGAAAAAAGCCAGCCGGTTAAAGAAATACAAGCAATTAGTGCTGATTTGCGGAAGATACGAAGGAATTGACGAGAGGGTCAGGAAATTGGCTGACGAAGAGCTGTCCATAGGCGAATACGACTTGATGGGAGGAGAAATCCCGGCCATGGTGGTCATAGAAACAACGGCCCGGCTCATTCCCGAGGTTATCGGCAAGAAAGACCTGCTTAAAGAAAGAATGACCAGGGGCGGAGGATTCGTTGAATACCCCCAGTACACCAGGCCGGAGGCGTTCAACAAATGGAAAGTTCCCCGGGTGCTGCTGTCCGGCAATCACAGGAAAATACGGGAATGGAGGGATAAAAGAAAAAAGGTTATTGAAAAATAAGAAGAAGTTTGCTAATATATTTTCATCGGGCAAGTACCAAAGTAGACAAACGGGCCTGACTGTAAATCAGGTGGCTTCGGCCTTCGGGGGTGCAAATCCCTCCTTGCCCACTTGACTGCCGATGTAGTTCAGTGGTAGAACATTCCCTTGGTAAGGGAAAGGCCGTGGGTTCAATTCTCACCATCGGCTCAGACAAAGTAATAAATTAACATATATTTATGGCAACAACTAAAAAGAAAAAAACGATTAAGCTTGTTTGCGCGACTTGCAAGAAGTCCAATTACTTTACTCACAAATCAAAAGGAGTAGAGGATAAGCTGGAACTGAAAAAGTTCTGCAAATTCTGCAAAAAGCACACCATTCACAAAGAGGCCAAGAGATAAAGGCCTTAGGGGCGTAAGCTCAACGGTAAACTGCTTCTCTCCAAAAGAAGTCTTGAGGGTTCGAATCCTTCCGCCCCTGCTGTTGACTATTTCATATAAATATGTCATAGATTAAAATATCTATTGCGTTTAAGAATAATAGTTGGTACAATAAAAACATGAAAATACCAAAAAGAATAAAGACGTTTTTCAGCGGGTCCATTAAGAAGGACGAAAAAGAAATTTCTTGTGATACCAAAGAAAGAGAACTACTCAAAACAAAGGTAATCAAGGGTACCGATTTTGCCGTACGCGAATACGGTGAAGTATTTAAAAAACTAGCCGAATACGACAGAACTCTAAATTAGTCTATGTCTATAAAATATCTAGACATGGAATTAATGCAAAATATGTGCCACAGATTGGCTCTAAAAGTTTTTGATACAAAAGATGATCCTATTGCATGCTTTGAAGATCATTCAACTCTACTTGAATCTGCTATTAATCAACCCAGACAAACCTTCGGAGAAAATGAGTTATATCCAACATTAATAGATAAGGCAGCCATATTATTTTATGGAATTAATAAAAATCATCCATTTAGAAACGGCAATAAAAGGATCTCTGCGGCATCATTAATAGTTTTTCTTTATATTAACGATATGCAAATAAATGCGAGCAAGCAAGAGATTGTTGATATGACTTTATATGTGGCAAAATCTCCAAATAATGAAATGGAGGAAGTATTAAATGATATCAAATTATGGATAAAAGGACACATAGCCCCATTAGAAGAATAAAAACATAGCTTTTTATGCAAACTCTAACTTGAAAAAAGTTCCAAGTTCGTCCCATTGGGACTGCTTTTTCAAGACCAACCATTGCGTTGGTTTTTGTTTTTTAGTATAATTATTTAATGAATCAGAAATCATTTACATTGATAGAGATACTTGTAGTAATAGTTATAATCGGAATCATTTCCGCCTTCATTATCGTTTCCATGGCCGGGGTTTCTTCCAGGGCCACCATTGCCAAAGGCCAGGCGTTTTCTTCTTCACTTAAGAATTCTTTATTAATGAACTTGGTTTCCGAATGGAAATTCGATGAACTATCAACAGCCACTACCGGAGCCACGATAAGCGATAGCTGGGGAGAAAATAACGGAACATTGTCTACGGGAGACGCATTTGACAAATTAAAAACAGGAGGTGAGTGTGTTTCGGGGAAATGTTTAAGTTTTGACGGAAGCAACGATTATGTTTCTTTTCCTGATCTCGGAATACCAATCAACGGACCAGCCACAATTTCAGGATGGTTTTATTTTAAAGATACAGCAAAAACAAGAGGAGTAGCAATGCGATTATATGGAGCGTTTTTATATCAACACGCTGCCAATGATTATATCTATATTAGCGGCGGTTCGGATTATTTTGGTTGGAGAGCCGTATTGAATAGTTGGTACTATTTAGTGTTAACTTATTCGGGAAACGCTTATACGGCAAAACTCTATATTAACGGAACCCTGAAAAACGTTAGCATTCAAAGCGGAAGTGATGTTCCGGCATTTTCTAATCTAATAAGTAACAACGGTCAAGCTTTTAATGGTCTAATTGACGATGTCCGGGTATGTAACGCAGCCATTCCGACCTCAGAAATTCAACAAAACTATTTCCTTGGGCTAAATAGTCTATACAAGAACGGGGGATTAACTCAATTAGAATACTCTGAACGATTAGCAGAGTTAAAAACTAACCTTGCTCAAGATTAAAAAAGTTCCAAGCTCGTCCCATCGCCCTGCAAAGGAACCAAATTAAACAAAAAGAAGGATTAACCCTTCTTTTTCTTTTTAATATTCCTTATTCGAGCATTCTTGGGCTTGCCTTCCATGCGGGGCGGAATAACTAAATGCGTTTTATGTT
>JAQUOX010000021.1 GCA_028716905.1 Minisyncoccota bacterium | reverse complement strand
CAATTGATAAAACTGCCGGCAATCGCGCCCAGAACAAAAATCAAAATTAAAACCAGAAATTCTTCGTTTAGCATAAGATAATTTTAACACATTTTTTAAAAAAGAAAAAGCCCCTCTGCAGAGGAGCCCTTCTTCAATAAAAATTATTCGCAGTTATAGTTTGACGTGTCGCAGTTGGCCGTGGAACCGGAATAACCGCTGGAGTCAATGCAATGGCTGCCGGTCACGTTCAAAACCTTGGAAACGCAATATTTCGCTCCGGAACCCGTTACGCCGTTTATCCTTACAATCAGGTTCCCGGTGCCTTGAGCTTGAATGTCGTCGCACAATCTGTCTCCGTCAGGACTGACCGAAGCGCGAAGAAAAGAGTTGCTGGCATCCAAGGCGCAGGCCGTACCCGAAGTAACGGTCGTATCAATGGCTCCGGCAGAATAATTATCGTAAGTAACTTTGTAAATTTCCGCCTGGGGTCTCATTTGGTCCAGAGCCGCCTTGATTCTTGCGTCTTTAGCCTGATTTTGAGCTCCGGACAAGGAAACAATAATTAAACCAGACAAAATACCGATAATGGCGATAACCACCAGCAGTTCAATCAGCGTAAAACCCGTAAAAGCTTTTTTGTTCATAGCAATGTCTTTTTTAAATTATTTTTCATATTCAAAAGAATATGGACGACCTTTTGAATTGATTGTTATTTACTTCTTTATTTTATCAGACATTCTTCCCTCTTGTCAAATAGATTACTCCTGAAGAGTGGTGCTAATCTGGTAAATGGGCAGAATAACGGCGGCCACCAGAAATCCGACCATGACTGCCAAGCCGATCATCAATACCGGCTCAATGATACTGGACAAAGAATTGATAAAGGTCTCCGATTCCTGCTTGTAAAACCTGACGATATTCATCAAGGAAGAATCCAATTTTCCCGTTTTTTCTCCCACGGAAACCATCTGCACGAAAAGCGGAGAAATAATGTAGGGGTAATTGGCCAAAACGCTGCTGATAGACTCCCCTTTTATCACCCTGTCTTTTGTTTCCAATATCGCCCTTCTGTAAAGATTATTGCCCACTAGGCTCGCCACCACGTCCAGGGCCTCGGTAATCTGAATTCCCGCTGAAATCAGAGCGGAAAGATTTTCCGCAAAGCGGGCCAAAAGAAGGTTTTTCACGAAAGAATTGATAATCGGTATCTTTAAAACCAAGCTGTCCGTAATTTCCTTGCCCTCATCCGTTTTCGGATAAAGCACGAAGAAAGCAATGATTCCCGCCAGCCCCAGAAGAAACAAATACCAAAATTTATTGATGATATTGGAAGCGGAAATTATCATTCTTGTTGCTATGGGCAGCTCCTGTCCCGAACTTTCCAAAATCTCCACCAGTCCGGGTATGACGAAAATCATGATTACGGCGAAAATCAAAACAAAAACAATCAAAATGATGACCGGGTAAATCATGGCCCCGATGGTTTTTGAACGAATGGCGTATTCGCTTTCAAGGTGCTCGGCGATTCTCTCCAAAATTCTGGGCAAATCGCCGGAGACCTCTCCCGACTTAATCATATTTATGTAAAAACTGGAAAAAAGCTCCGGATATTTGCCGAAAGCCCTGGAAAGAAGCGCTCCTCCCCTGACATCTTCCGATATTTTGTAAATTTTCTCCTTGAAAATGGCGTTTCTGGTTTGAGCGGCCAAAGTGTCCAAAGCTTCGGACGGCGAAACATTGGCGTCAATCATAATGGCCAATTGCCGGGAGAACATAACCACCTCTTTATGGGAAACACCTCCGAAAAAGGTTATCTTTCTGTTTAAAAAGCTTTTTCCCGTTGATTCTTCTTCAATGGAAATGGGGAAAAAATTCTGGGAAGCCAAAATATCAAGCACCGCTTCTCTGGAAGAGGCCTCGATTGTTCCTTTTTGCGGTTTTCCTTTCGGGTCTTTGGCAACAAAAAAATATTTCATACAAATTAAGCTGCTAATTTTTTAAGCTCCCTGACGCTGGGAGAAAAAATCATGGCGTCTTCAAAGGTAGCCCTTCTTTTCCTTATCAGCTCGGCCAGAGACCTGTTCAGCGAAACCATGCCCAGGTCCGAAGATGTTTCTATCACCAAGGGTATTTCATAAATCTTGTTTTCCCGGATTAAATTGGATACGGCCGGAGTATTAAACATTATTTCGCAGGCCGGCACCACCCCGCCCTCAATTGACGGAATCAGCCTCTGGGAAATAACTCCCACCAAAGAGCCGGATAATTGCGTTCTTATCTGATTCTGCTGTTCTCCGGCAAAAGTATCCACGATTCTGTGGATGGTCTGGGAAGCGGAGTTGGTATGCAGGGTGGCAAGAACCAAATGGCCGGTCTCGGCCGCGGTAATGGCCGTAGCGATTGTCTCCGGGTCTCTCATTTCCCCCACCATAATCACGTCCGGGTCTTCACGGAAGGTTGACTTCAAGGCCTTGGCAAAAGATAAAGTGTCATAATTCAACTCTCTTTGGTTTATTATTGCTTTATCGTCTTCAAAAATATATTCAATCGGGTCCTCAATGGTAATAATATGGCAGGACCTGGTCGTGTTTATCTCGTTAATCATGGCGGCCAAAGTCGTGCTCTTGCCGTGGCTGGAAGGACCGGTAATCAGAATAAAACCTTGAACGTTCTTGCAAAACCTGTAAATCTGGATGGGCAAATTCAATTCGTCAATTGACCTTATTTGATTTGAGACCAAACGCATGGAAGCGGAAACATTGCCCGTCTGGTGGAAAACATTGATACGGAATCTTCCCTTTTCTTCAAAATTATATGAAAAATCAATCTCTTTTTCCTCCAAAAACCTCGCGATTTGCTGTTCGTTCATCAAAGAAAAACACAGTTTCTTCGCATCTTCGGGAGTCAGCGGATTTTCCCTGGTTAAAGGAATAAGCTTTCTGTTTATTCTGAAAATCGGGGGATGCCCCGCGGAAAGATGAAGGTCGGAAGCTCCTTTTTCAATGGTTAAAAGTAAAAGTTGTTTTAAGTAGTGTAAATAGTCCATTTTAATATTCTTCGGAAACCCTAAATACTTCTTCTATGGAAACATCGCCGTTAATGGCTTTGATAATCGCGTCTTGCCTCATGGTAATCATTCCTTGTCTTTTGCCCTCTTGAGCGATTCTCATTTCCGTCGGGTCCTCAATTACTATCTTCTCCAGGTCGGGAGTCATTTTCAAAACCTCAAATACGCCGACCCTGCCTTTTTCTCCTTTCATGTTGCATTTGGGACAACCCTTGGCCCTATAAACATATATCGGACTGGGAATATTAAGACCTTTTCTGGCTTCTTCGGATAAATTGCCGATTTCTCTCATTATCAATCTTTCGATTTCTTTATTGGGTCTTACTTTTTCTTTGCAATAAGGACAGAGGCGCTGGGCCAGTCTTTGGGCAATACCGATATTCAATGTAGCTGGCAGAAGAAACGGCTTGATTTTCATGTCTATCAGCCTGGGGATGATGCCGACGGCGTTGTTGGTGTGAAGGGTTGATAAAACAATATGACCCGTCAAGGCGGCATGGGTAACCAACGAGGCCGATTCTTCGTCTCTTATTTCCCCCACCATGATGATGTCCGGGTCCTGCCTCACCACGTGCCTCAAGCCCTGGCTGAAGTCATAACCTATCTCCGGCCTGACTTGGGACTGGTTTATTCCTTTCATAAAATATTCTATCGGGTCTTCCAGGGTAACTATATTCACTTCCGGATTGTTCAGTTCCTGAAGCACGGCATAGAGAGTGGTGGTTTTACCGGAACCGGTCGGTCCGGTAGCCAGAATCAGCCCGAAGGGCCTGGTAATGGCCTCCCTCAACCACTTCAAATTGGTACTGACCAATCCTATCTCCTGATAACTTCTTAAGCCCTCTGTCGGATCAAGCACCCTGATTACCACTTTTTCTCCCAGCTTGGTGGGCAGGGTTGAAACCCTGAAGTCGATATTCTTGTTTTCAATTCTGGCCGAGAACCTTCCGTCCTGGGGAATCCTCGTTTCGTCGATTCTCAGGTTAGAAAGTATCTTTATTCTTGCCACAATTGAGGGATGAGTATGAATCGGCAAAAAAAGGGAGGAGTAAAGGGTTCCGTCCATCCTGAAACGAATTCTCAGTTGTTTTTCCTCCGGCTCAATGTGGATATCCGAAGCGTTGCCGTCAACGGCATGCCTTAAGATGACGGCCACCATTTTGATAATCGGCGCTTCTTCGGTCAGCCTTTCTTGGGCCGGTTTTTTATCAAAAGAAAAAAGCTCAACATCACCTTCCCCGCCCATTTCGGTTTCCAGGGCGCTCAAGGCCTTACCCACCTCTTCTTTTATGTTCCGGTATTGCTTTAAAAAAACGTTAAATATCCTTTCATTGATAAGATAGGTTTTGCAGTCCAGGTTGCTTTTTCTGGCGATAAAATCAACAGCTTCCCTGGCTTTTATATCCTCGGAATCAACCACGCCCACCTCCAGAACCCCCTCCTTGATGCTTAGGGGCATAATCTTATAGAAACGGGCCGATTCCTCGGGAACCAGAGCCAAAACATCATTGGGGATTTCCATGGTCTCGGAACCGGGAAAAAATTCCATCTTAAAAACCTCTGACCTTATTTTGTTCAGCCCTTTCTCGTCTATCACCTTGTTCATCAACAAAAAATCCTCTTCGGAGCCCTCAAATTCTTTAAAACCGTCTTCCAGCTCTTTGGCTCTCTTTTTGTCAATTATGTTTTTCTCTATTAATTTTTGGATAAAAACCATATTTTTGATTATTTATTGAGAAATTGGCGCGAAAGGATTGGCCCTTCCCGGAGTCACTGCCGTTCCCTCGTCTTCCCTGAAAGACGGGTAGTCCGGAAAAGATTCAAGCGCTTCAAAAGCCGGGGAGGTTAAAAAAGAATAATCGATGTTCGGAACGGGCAACGTTCCCGCGAGGGACTCAGTTTCCGTATTTTTGGTGAAAAATTTAAAAAGGAAGAAAATTCCCACAATCATTACAATCAGGAGAATGAACGGGCCGATTTTTCCAAAGCTTATTTTTTTTTCAACGTATATGTCCATATGTTTTTAATTTTAATACGAATAAACCTCCCCGGCCACGGAGAAGGAAACAACGCCGTCAGCGCCGGGCGCGGTAAAGGTGATTGTTTTGACCGAAATCAAAAACGCTTGCTTCTCAAAGATTTCCAGCAGGCCCTTAAAAGACCGATAACTGCCGTCAACAACCAAAGTGAAGGGCACCTTGTTAACCGGCCCCCTGATTGCGGAAAAAGAACCGCCGGCAGATTCGCTTTGGGTCTGGGTCGTTTCTTGGGGCTTGAATTCTTTTTTGGTGCCTTTGGTTGAATCGTTGGTTTCTTCCTGTCCCTGCTGCTGGGACCCTCCCTTGACCAAGGTCGCCGAACTGAAAGCAATGCTGGTGAAGCCCATTCCGCTTTTGGAAACAACGTCCCTGAAGAATATTTCGGTTTTGGGCAGGAAAAACGGAGTGGAGTCAAAATTAATCTCTATCTTCCCCTTTTTTCCCTCCCAGCCAACCTCTTCCAGTTTCTGACCTATTTCGTTAATCTTGCTTTCGTAATTGTTTTTAAGTTCAATTGAGTTATTCAACCTGATGATTTCGCTTTTCTGCTCTTTGAGCTTGTTATATTTCGGCAAGAACAAATAATAGCCGAGGGCTACGGCGCCCACGAGAAAAAGAAAAGAAAGAATGAATACTGGTTGTGGTTTTTTGTATTGCATAATTATTTAAATAATTCCGCTTTTAAAACAAGGGATAAATCAAAATCTACCCCTTCGGTGCCGGACAATTTAACGTTGGAAACCTGGAAGCTTTCAATCAAATCCTGGCTTCTGAAAATCTTGATTTGCTGGATTATCGGTCTGAAGTCGCTGACGCTGCCTTTCATGGTGGCGGTGCGGGTTTCAGAACTTAAAGAGAAGCTTGAATAATATATTTGCGGGTGAGCCCAAACCTCGAAATTATCAAAAAAATTGGAGGTCACGGGACGATTTTCAAAAAGGATTTTATAGTCGCTGACAATCTGTTCTATTCCATAGGCCTGGCTTTCCAACTGCCTCATTTCTTCCGATTTCTGCGCGGACAAAGCAGTGTTGAGTTCGGCTATCTTGTTTTCATTTTTAGGCAGAGCCATAAACTGCAGATAAGCGACACCGCCCGCGATAATGAGAAGTATCAAAAAAGACAAGAAAAACACTATGTTCCCCGCCACCGACTGCTCCCCTTCTTTCTCTTTTAATTCAATGGCCATAGATTATGTTAATTTTAATACATTTTCCCTTATTTTTCAAATTTTTTCAATGCCTCGCCCAAGGCAATGGCAAAAACCGGATTTGACCTTCTAATCCTTTTTTCGATAACCGGCGGATAAACAACGTCATTAAAGGGTTCGCCCAGGTTAACTTTAATGTTCCCGAATTCCGCATAATTAAATATTTCCTGGAAATAATCGACGATGCCGGTCATTCTGCTCGTTCCCCCGCTCAAAATCAACTGCTCCACTTTTTTATTCTCCTTAACTTGAAAGTCCCTGATTACCTTCTTCACCTTCTCGATGATTAAAGTCAAAACCGACGCCAAGACCGTAGCCGCTTCGTCGTTGTCCGAAGACAGTCCGTTTTTTATCTTTAAATTCTCCGCCAGACCGAAATCCATGCCCAGGGTTTCGGCCATGGTCAGAGTCAGGTCCTTTCCGGCGATGTCAAAACTGAAACTCGTCTTGATGAAACCGCTGTCCACAATAGTGACGTTAGTGCTTTGAAAACCCATTTCTACAAGGCAGGAAATCGGGTCCGTATCTTTGACCAGAGCTCTTTTCAAGGCCACTGCTTCCGCTTCCAAAGCAACCAGCTCCAATCCCGATTGTTCGGCAATGTGCTTGTAATGTTCAACCAAAACCTTGGGAATGGCCATCATTAAAACCTTGTTCACCCCCTCTTTCAGGTCCCTGTTGAACACCTGCCAGTCCAGAACCACTTCGGACAAAGGCAAGGGAATGTATTTTCTGGCCTCAAAGCCGACGGCGCTGTCCAGTTCCTTTTTGGTCATTGAGGGTAGCTCGAAAGTAATGAAAAAAGTGGCGAAATCGGGCAAAGAGAAAACCGCTTTCTCCGTCTTTATCTCCGACTCGGACAAAATCGCCCTGATTGCCCGGGTGATGTTTTCAACGGAAGGGTTGAGCGTATTTTTGTCGAAATACCTGAAAAACTGCTTTCCGGCCACGTCCAGGTTCACCTCCCCGTAATTTTCCAAAACAATCCTGCCTTTTTTCTTTGAAACCTCAACCATCTTTATTCCTTTTGTCCCGATGTCCACTCCTAAGCCGAATTGGTTTTTTCTTTTGCCAAACAAAAGCATATTTTGTATTAGTATAGCATTATTCTTTTTGAAAAGGAATTGTCAAAATTTGAATTCGTAATATAATTATAGCACAAGATGTTAACGAAACAAGTCCTTGATTATTTATTAAGCCTGCTTTTCCCCAAAACCTGTCTGGTCTGCCAAAGAAAAGGTTCTCATCTCTGCGAGGACTGCTTTTCTTTGATAGAAATCAATCCTTTTCAGCGCTGTCTCTGCGGAAAAAGCAAGAACGTTTTCAAGTGCCCGGAATGTTCGCCCTCTTTCCTTGATGGGCTTTTCGTTTCGGCCGATTTGAACCAGAAGGTCTTGAAGAAAACCATCAATTCCTACAACTCGCTCAAAGAGCTTTCAATGCCCCTGACTCTGGTAATTTTAACACACTTCTTCTTGTTGCAAAAGGACTATTTCCCGGACTTCGTCGTCTTTCCCCGTCCCGTTGACAAAAAAGAGGAAAAAAGGACGGGCTTTAACAAGACAAAAGAAATAGCCAAAATGCTTTCGGAAAAACTGAAGATACCTTTAATGGAAAATCCTGACCAAACAAAAGATAAAAACGTCCTGGTTTTGGACATTGTTTACGATGCTTCTGCCATGGAAAAACTGGCCGAAACATTGAAGCAAAACCGGGCCAAAGAAGTGTTCGGCCTGGTCGTGGCCAAACATTGACCTTGGTGGTTTTTTCGGATAGAATGACTTACTAATCAGGAGAGGTGCCAGAGTTGGTCGAATGGGGCACCCTGCTAAGGTGTTAGCTGTGAAAACGGCTCGAGGGTTCGAATCCCTCCCTCTCCGCC
>JAQUOX010000020.1 GCA_028716905.1 Minisyncoccota bacterium | reverse complement strand
TCCGGTTTAAAGGCAATGGTTCGTCAAAAAAAACCGGAATAAGCTTGTAGAATTATTATCGGATAATTTTTGGACGCGAGCTCATTACTCGCCACCTCCACCAATAAATTTGAATAGAAGACCGTTATACAACAACCAAATAAGAGCCAAAGAGGTAAGACTGATAGACGTTGAAGGACAACAGATAGGGATTTTGCCCGTAGAAAAAGCCGTGGAAATGGCCAAAGAAAAGAATCTGGACCTGATTCAGGTCACGGAAAAGGTTCTGCCCCCCATCTGCCGCATCGGAGATTACGGCAAATACCTCTATCAGCTCCAGAAAAAAGAAAGGAAAAACGTCGCCGGAAGCAAAAAGGGCGAAGTAAAGACAATCAAGTTGTCTTTTAATATTTCCGACAACGACCTCCGAACCAAGGTCCTTTCCGCGGAAAAAATACTGAACAAGGGGGACAAGGTAAGAGTGGCCCTGCCCTTAAGAGGAAGGCAGAAGCAATTGGCGGAAGTGGGATTTAACAAAATCAACAAGTTTATGGAAGACCTGACCGCCAAAATGGAGATAAAGATTGAAAAAGAAATGAAAAAAGAGCCCAAGGGCATATCGATGATTATTCTAAAGAAATAACATGAAAGGAAAAACAAGAAAATCCTTGACCAAAAGATTCAAGGTGACAAAAACGGGAAAGGTCTTAAGAAGAGCGGTGGGACAGGACCATCTTTTAGCCAAACAATCTTCCAGTAAGAGAAGGGGGCTCCGCAAAATGGTAAAGATGTCCGAAGCCGAAGCGAAAAAGATAAGAAAACTATTAGGTAAATAATATGGCTCGCGTCAAAAGAGGAACAACCGCCCACAAAAGAAGGAAAAAGGTCTTAAAGCAGGCCAAGGGTTACAAGTGGGGGAGAAAATCAAAATACAAAATGGCCAAACAGGCCGTCATGAAAGCCGGCGTTTACTCTTACCGGGACCGAAAGGTGAAGAAAAGGGTAAAAAGGACTTTATGGCAGACCAACATCTCAGCCGCGGTCAGGGCAAAGGACTTGACTTACAGCAAATTCATCGCCCTGCTCAAGAAAAACAAAGTTGAAATAGACAGGAAAATCCTGGCCCAGCTAATCAAGGAAAATCCCGAGATATTCAATAAGATTTTGGAAATGGTAAAATCTCAATAACAGGGTCTTCGGGAACGTTCTTGGTATAATCCAATAACAGCTTAATACCGCAATCAATCATCTCTTCTCGGGATGATTTTTTGATTTTCCTCACCAAAACCGTGGGTCCGGGAAAAGAATATGGCTCCAGAACCAGGTCTCCCCTCTTTCTTTTCTTCAGCAACTCCTTACACTCGGCTTCGTTTCTGGCCACGACAATTAAAACATTACCTTTAAAGAAAACCCGGCCCGATTTCACCAAATCAACATCTGAGCCGTTGAAATTCTTTTTCAATTCAAACAATTTTTTCAATCTCTGGGAAAAAACCGGATCGGTCAGGATGCATCCTCCGGCCGGGGTGGGAACATTCTTAATCTTGAATCTTCCAGCCAAAGCCAACTGCGGCTTTCTCGACCTTCCTCTTATATCGTAAAACCATTCTCTTTGAATCAATCCTTTTTTCTCGGGAATCGTTTTCGGCAATAACTTTAAAGACAGGGGCCTGACAATCATTCCTTTCAAGCCGGCCTTTCTTTCCATCAATTCCAAAGCTCCCTTGTTCTGGGAAAAAGGCCTCTGGCCCAGAACCTCTCCGGTAACCACGAAATCATATCCTTCTTTTTTCATTATCCGCCCGGCTTTTTTCAGCATCAAGAGATGGCAGTCAACGCAGGGATTCATACCCGAACCCCTTCCGTAACGGGGACTTTTAACGATTTTCAATTGTTCTGCAGAAAAATCTTCTTTCCTTAGCTTAAAGCCAATTTCTTTGGCGGCCGAAGACGCTTTGTCGCAATTGAAGAAATAACTGAAAAAACACATGGGGGTCACTCTGATCTCCCGGTCTCTCAAAATCAAGGCGGAAAGCATGGAG
This sequence comes from Minisyncoccota bacterium, assembly GCA_028716905.1. Lineage (GTDB taxonomy): Bacteria > Patescibacteriota > Minisyncoccia > Minisyncoccales > Minisyncoccaceae > Microsyncoccus. The sequence goes on along the minus strand of JAQUOX010000020.1, from coordinate 6,571 downwards.
TCAAGCCCTCCGGAAAACAAAACCAAGGCTTTAATGTTTTTAGTCATTACGGGTTAAATTCATTTTCAATTCTCCCAATCTTTGTTGATATTCTGCCACATCAAATCCGCCCTGGGCAAGAAGCTTATTCAGGCCGGAATAATAATTTTGTTCTATTTGAGAAGTAGGGACGGCCGAATTATATATTCGGACATTGTCCAATAAGCCGTAGAAATAATAGCTGGCCCAATTGGCGATGAGTATAACATTATTCGTCCACCCTACGTCATGGTCCCAACTTACCGGACCAAGTTTGGCACCGTTAAGATATGCGCTGAAATAAGGCTTTGCCCACGTAAAAACATAATGTCTCCAAATATTATCGGGAGCATTGATTTCTATATTTAAGCTCGCCTCGGTGGCGTCTGCTGAAGAATATATTCTTCCTTGGATAACGCCGTTATTCCTGTCAAAAATCAAGAACCCGCCCTGTCCAGCGCCCCAGGTGTTTATCTGAACAAGATTGCCATAAGAACCGGTGGATCCCAATCTTTTACTCCATGCTTCCACGGTAAAGCTCTGCCCCAGATTGTTAGCCAAGCTTCCCGCCGTTATATAATCTTCCGTCCCGTCAAACTGATAACATCCACCGGAAATACAGTCAGTCCCTGACTTGGCAACGGGCAGATGGGTCGGACCAACAAGAGTTCCATTGTTCGTTCCCCAAGAATCACTGGCGTTTCCGTCCAATTTCCATTCTGAAACCAAATTCAACATTAAAGAATTCTTAAGCGAGCTGGAAAACGCCTGTCCTTTGGCAATAGTTGCTTTGTCCGACACCCCAACCATGGAAACAATGATAAAAGCGGAAATGATTCCGATAATGACGATTACCACCAGTATCTCAATAAGAGTGAAGGATTTATTCATTAAATTCATGATACCCTAACTCTTCAAGAAAGTAAAATAATCCTTGAGTTCTTTAAAAGAATACGTATTAATCACATCGCTCTTCTCCAGCCAACCCCTTCTAGCCTGATAAACCCCGAATTTCATGTTCGGCATCTGGTGCTTGTCGTGCGAATCGGTGCCGATAACCAGCTTCACTCCGTATTCTTTGGCTCTTTTGGCGTGTTCGGCGCTCAAATCAGCCCTTTCCGAAGAATTGATTTCCAGAATCACATTGTATTGCCTGGCCGCCTTGAATATCTTTTCCAGGTCCACGTTAAAGCCCTCCCTTCTCTGTAATATCCTTCCGGTGGGATGGTTTAAAATATTGACGTAGGGTTTTTTCATGGCCCTGATTATTCTTTCGGTCATTTCTTTTTCCGGCATCTTGAAATTGGAATGGATGCCCACGGAAACATAATCCAACTTCTTCAGGGTTTCTTCGTCGATGTCCAGAGAGCCGTCGTTCAAAATATTGACCTCGGCTCCGTGAAGAACCTTAAAACCAGTTAATTTCTCGTTTAGTTTCTTAATATATCTGTTCTGCTCCATCAGTCTTTTCTCGTCCAGGCCGTTTTCTATCCTCAAGAACTGCGTATGGTCGGATATTCCCAGATATTCATAGCCCAAACCCTTGGCCTGCTTTACCATGTCTTCTATGGAATTGCTTCCTCCGTCCCAATCGCTGTGGCAATGAAAATCCCCTTTGATGTTTTTCAATTCTATCAATTCGGGCAGCTTCCTCTCCCGGGCCGCTTCTATCTCCCCAGCGTTCTCCCTGATTTCCGGCGGCATCCAGTCCATACCCAGCTTTTCGTAAATCTCTTCCTCTGTTTCTCCTTTTATCTTCCTTTCTTTTCTGAATAATCCATACTCGTTCAATTTGTAGCCCTGCTTGATGGCAATCTTCCTTAAAGCGATATTGTGCTCTTTGGACCCGGTAAAATACTGCAAGGCCGAGCCGAAAGAGCTTGAAGGAACCAGCCGCAGGTCCATGTCCAGTCCCTGCCTGGTCTTGACCGAAGACCTTGTCTCTCCCTTGCTCACTATTTTAACCACTCCCTCCATGGAGACAAAGGCCTTCATTATCTTTTCCACCAGATATTTATCCGTAACATCGTTAACCGAAACAAGAAAATCAGCGTCGCCGATTGTCTCCTTTCTTCTTCTGATTGACCCGGCCACGGAAACCTTTTCTACGCCCTTCATCTTCCTGAATTTGTCCTCAATCCTCTCAATGTCGTCCAAAACTTCTTTTAAAAGGAACCGGCCTTTTGATTTCTTCAGAAATTCAATGGCTTCGGCAATGTTCTTTTCCATTTTCTCCCCGAATCCGAACAAAGAAGCAACCTGGTGCTCGGCAATCGCCCTTTCCAAATCCTTCACGGTCCTGACGCCCAGCTCCTTATACAATCTTTTTATTCTCTTCCCTCCCAGCCCCTCGATTTTGGTCAGCTCGTCAACCTCGACCGGCGTGCTCTTTCTCAACTGCTCGTAATATTTTATCTTCCCGGTTTTCAGATATTCCTCGATCTTCAGGGCAATACTTTCTCCGACAGCGGGAATATTCTTCAGTCCCTTAAGGCCGTCTTTTTTGTAAATGTCAAAAACGTCCTCTTCCAGATTATCCAAGGCCAAAGCCGCCTGCTGATATGCCTGGGGCTTGAAAGGAATCTCCTGAAGCTCCAGGAATTCGCCGATTTCAAATAAAAGCTGGGCCAGCTCCTGATTCTTCATTTTTTGTTGGTATCGTCCAAAACTTCTTTTATTTCCGGACGAATCTTCTTTTTTCTTCCATTGCTGAAAAAATCCATGATATTGGCGTGGACGCCCTTAATGGAAACCTTCATTTCGTTTCTCAGGCCGAAAATCACAAAAACCCCGGCCAGACCCAGGAGCCCGGCCGCAAAGAAAGAAGCGGAAAACCCGAATTTCAAAACCATGTACCCGCTGACGATTCCCGCCGCGCCCGTGCCGAACCCGAGCAGAGAATTATCCAGACTCCACTCCGAGGCCTCTTTTCCTCTGTCTATATTCTTGGTGAATATGGCTCTCCAGCCGGAGATGGCCATGGCCATGCCCAGGGCGTAGAAAAACTGCAACAGATAAATATGCCAGGGATAGAGGGCGTTGATGTATCCAAAAGGAACCAAGGAAGCGATAAAAAATCCCGTAATCAAGAAAAGGTAATCGTCCTTCTCCCCGGCGTATCTGTCCAGCAGGGTGCCGATGGGAAACTCCAGTAAGGCCTTGACCATCCAGTAAATGGCCGAAGCGATACCGACCACCAGAGCCGTTCCTCCTTGGATTTTATCAATCACGAAAATCGGAAAAACCGGAGTGATAAGCCCCCAGCCGGTAAAAAAAGCTATGTCGGACAAAATCAAATATTTAACTATCTTGTTTATCTTCATTTTTGCTTAAAAAGAACTTATTGCTCATTAAATTGAATCCCGTCTTGATGATGTAAATCAGGCCGAAAGAAGAAATCAAAACCTCGGCGGCCCGAATAATCAGGGCAAAGGCCGCGGCCAGAGAAGCGGTCAGGCCGATGGAAAGAAAAGCCGCCGCCTGGATGGCTTCATGAGAACCCAGGGAGGTGGGAATGGGCACCATGCCCGAGACGTAGGAAAAGCCGAGGATGGCGAAAGAATTGAAAAACCCGATATTGGCGCCCAAAAACCAAATCAGAAGCCAGACCCTCAACTGCATCACCGCCGCCCGGAAAAGCGAAATCAAAAACCCCTTGTAAAGAGCCTTATTTTGAGGCCGGAAAAAATTGAAAACCATGTTTTCCACTTCCAGGAAGCTGCTGTTTTCGCTTATTTCCCTGCCGCTGAATTTCTTAACGATAAGATGGACGATGCTTTTTTTGGTCAAGAGGTTGGAATAGAAAAAAACCAGGGCCAGGGAGAAAAAAAGAAAGGCACCGCCGAAAACAATGAGCAGCTCCTTGGGCCAGAACCACTTCTTGAAGAGAAAAAAGGACAGGCCTAAAATCACAACCGACAAGTTTATGGTCCACTCCAAAATTCTCTCGATTATTACCGAAGAAGCCGTCTTGGACCAGTTAAGGTTCTTTTTCTTGCCCAAGCCGTAAACCCGGAAAACCTCTCCGGCCAGCAGAACGGTCGGGAACATGTACATTATGGCATAACCCCCGAGATATATCTTAAAAAGCTCGAAAAGTGAAATTTTAATATCCTCTCTGTTCAAAATCGTTTTCCATCTCAAAGTGCCCAAAGAAATAATCAGGAAGGTCAGAAGAACGACAACCAAACCCTGCCAGCCCGTAAAAACATCAAAGGCCCTGCCGATTTCCTCCCAGCCGATCCATTTTCCCAAAAAAACGAAGATAACGGCTCCAAGAATAAAGGAAAACAATACTAGTAAAAAAGGCTTGTTCATTTTATATACATTTTAATACAAAAAAAGCCGCTCTGCAAGCGGCAATCCTCAAATCAATCGCTTAAAACTTTGCTTTCCAAAAAAGAAACGACCTCTTCTTCAACCTCCAGCCAGGAATACTGGTGGCCGGGGGCAACCATGGCCTCGGAAAAGGATATTTTTCTACCCTCTATCCTGGAAGCAATCCACTTAAAGGGCGACTGCAAAAGCGAAAGCATCAGCTGGCCTTTGTCTCCTATAGACAAAGAATCTCTCCCTTTATTGTCAAGAATTAATATGTTCTCGGCAGGATTTTTCGTTGACCAGAAAGGAGTCCCCATTTCAATGGCGAAAACGTTATTGATCCCCTGCAAATCCTCCATTGTTTCATTGACAAAAGCCGCTCCGTTGGACAGGCCAGCCATCAGCACCTTGTCTCCGGGATTTTCTTCCACAAAATCTTTTATTCTTTTGGCCAGATCCTTTGATTCGCTGGGAAAAGAAAGAAACATTTCTTTCAGATAGCCGATTCTGCCGATAATCGTTTCTTTGGTCCGGTAGTATGGAACAACAGCCACCTTGTAATTCATTCCTTCCACCTCGCCCTTCAAATCATCAATAATCGGCTTTAAGTCGTAGGCCAACTCTGGCTTCACCGTGCCGAAGCCGCCGGAATTGAAAATGATGACGAAATCACTGGTCTCTCCCGCTTCTTTCAGCTCTTTGGCGAACGTCTCGCTGTTATTTTCCAAAAAAACGAAATCCAGCCAGACAAAAGATGCCAGAAAAATGATTATCAAGGAAAAAACTATTATTTTTTTCTTGCTCATTGACTATCCTTCTTCGTAATTAATTTTTAATATCTTGTACAAATTGGCTCCCACGGAAACCGTATCGCCCACTCTTTTGCCCAGAAAAGCCTGGCCAGCCGGAGATTCGTTGCTTATCTTGCCCTCGAAAGGATTGGCTTCCAGGGTTCCCACTATCTTGAAGCGCTGCTCTTTGGAAAGGTTTTCCTTGAGCAGAACGCTGGCTCCCAGATAAACCTTGTCCTTGTCCGGCGGCCTGGTGATTATGACATGATTTTTCAATATGGTCTCCAGTTCCTCGATTCTGGCATTCAGTCCTTCCAGATTCTCCTCATAAAAGGCGAAGTCCGGATTCAAATCCTCTCCCTCGAAGAAAGAAGGAGCGTCCTGGGAAAAATTCTCCCGCTTAATCTTCTTGAGATTTTCATATTCTTCCTCCATTTCTTCCATTTTTTTCTTTGTTAAGTAGTATATTGACATATTTTTTAAGATTAATAAAGAGAAACTCCCCGGAATGGGGAGTTTCCAGATACAATCTTATTTAGATTATTTTTTAATTTTTGTTGAAAGCTCCCCTTCCTTTTAGTGTTGGCATAAAAACAACCAACCAGGCCAGAATATTTTTGGTTGTGCATAGGGTATAAATTGTTTTTACGCCTTTCCTCGACATATATTATTATTATAGCCAGCCCCCGGATTTTGTCAATAACATTGACAAAGAACGGTTTTCCCTTAGAATAAAGCCATGAAAAAACTTTTTAAATTATTGCTCGTTCTGGCCCTGATTTTCCTCGGCTGGTCTTTGCTTAACGTCAATCAGGAAAAAATATCCAAAAGCATCATTATTGAAAAAGGAGAAAATGCCCGAGAAATAGCTTTTAAATTAAAGGAAGAAAGGATAATCAGCGACCCCTATCTTTTTCTCGTCCAGTCTTTTCTTGAAAACAAATGGAACAAACTCCGGGCCGGAGAATATTTACTGGACTCCTCAATGAGCAACCGGGAAATCATCGATATCCTCCGGGAAGGAAAAACCGTGAAAGAAACCCTGACCATTATTGAGGGCTGGGACGCGAAAGACATTGCCGAATATCTGGAAAGCAGGGAGATGTTCTCCCAACAGGAAGTAACGGATAAAATCAAAGAGTTCAGCCCGGCTCAGTTCGAATTTCTGGCCGACAAGCCGAAAAACCTGGGCCTGGAAGGATATATCTTTCCGGACACCTATTTCCTGGAAAAAAACGAAAGTCTGGAAAAAATCATCACCTATGCTTTAGAGAACTTTGACCGAAAACTGACCGAAGATTTGAGAAGCGAAATAGAAAAACAGAACAAAAGCGTTTTTGAAATCGTCACCATGGCCTCGATGATAGAGAAAGAAGTGATAACTTTCAAAGACAGGCAGGTTGTCTCGGGAATATTGTGGAAAAGACTTGAAGCCGGCATTC
>JAQUOX010000019.1 GCA_028716905.1 Minisyncoccota bacterium | reverse complement strand
GTGCCTGTGCCAGTACCCAGCAATCCTGTAATCAAAGCGATCAATTGATCGTTTGTACATTCGGCGGGGTGCTGCAAGTCGCAAGCGGCCATAACCGGAGTTACTACAACCATTAAAGCAAAACACAAACCAGCAATGATTCCTAATTTGTTTTTACTCATTTTAAAATATGTTATCGACTGTTTCTTTAAAGTTTGAGAATTTAAGGTGAAGTGTTTATAAATTCTTTTTAAAGAAACAATCTTTCTTTATCGTTTATATTTATCCTGGCTGCTTATCGACCGACTTTTGGTCAAGCCGCCTCTTTCAACAATCCTTGTCTCTCTCCTGAGGCTCAACCTCAAAATTAAAAGATTAATTCTGAAGTTGAACCTCTGAAACAGGGATTGCGTCTAATTATTTGGTTGTATCTGATAAATCACTTCCATTGCTTCCGAATACTTTTCTTCGTCGAATAATCTCTTGGTTTCAATTAACAAATCTTTTTGTTCCTGGCTCAGGTTGGCTTCCCTCTCTTCCAGTTCCTTGATTTCGTTTTCAACAAAAAACTTGTAAAGCTCTTGATACTCCTTTTCGTCTGTGTCCATTATAGCAGCATTTGTTTTTTCTTCAATAGCCGTTATCTGGCCGACGATTTTCGCCACCATTTCCGCTCTCTGGCTCTCGGGAACATTGGCCAGTTCCTTGGAGGCCTGGGTCAGGGCTTGTTTCGTTTCCTTGATTCCGGCCGCCAATTTCTTTCCCTGATTCTGGCTTTGCTCCGTTATTTTGTCAAGCTCGTTCAATCTGGACTGGACGTGTTCCAGTTGGGCCACTGACTTCTGCTCTCCCGAAGCCATCAAAGCATACTTAACGGCCTCTTCGGCTTTCTTCAAGCCGTACAAGGCCTCGCCCGGCAAAGCGTCCTTGGCAAAGACAAAAGGCATAACCGTAAAGATTACCAGGCAGGAAGCGAAAACCGGAGCCAATCTCCTTTGGTTGAAAAGCATGTCAAAGGAAAAGCCCGGCGCCTTGTCAAAGCTCTGGCCGAGAATCCTGGATTTAGTGGAAAAAGCCCAATCAGCACTGGGTTTAACTGTTTTGAGAGCTTCCAGCTTTTTAATAAGAGTGAATTCGTCCATATTACAATAAAAGACGTAAAAACCCTGGTTTTATTACACTTCAGGCCTCAAGGATCTTTTTCAGCTGTTTCATGCCCCGGTGCACGATTACCCGGGCGTTATTGGCTGATTTGCCCAGGACCTTGGCCACCTCGCTGATGGGCTCCTGCTCCACATAGTACAAAAACACGGCCTGGCGGTATTCGTCCTTTAACTGGGCCATGGCTGTCGTGACCTTGTTCATGTCCTCGTCCATTAAGACCTTTTTTTCAATATCCTGGCTGTCGTCCTTAACCATAAAAGCCACGGTGTCCAGATTGGCCGGATTCCTTTCCTTTAAGCGATAGTGGTCAACGAGCATGTTTCTGGCGGTTTTGAACAAAAAACCAGACGGATTCTTGATGTCAACGTCCAGGGAGATTTGCTTCCACAAGCGGGCGAATATCTCGGAAGTAATGTCCTGGGCTATTTCTTCTGAATTGACCTTAAAGTACACAAAACGATAGACCCTGTCCATGTAATCGTCATATATTTGAGAAAAAAATTGTTCTTTGAATTCTTTGGGTTGCATTTAAATATCTTCATTTTTTCCATTATTTGTCCACATTTTGTCCGCGTTGTCCGCATTCTGTCCACATTGGCCGGATTCCTGTCCGCATTGGCCGGATTGGCCGGATTCCTGTCCGCATTGGCCGGATTCAATAATTAGGGTTGATTTTATAAGAAACCGCTTTCCCGCTCCCCGAAGAATTGATTATGTGTTTTTCCCTCAATTCCCTCAATTCCCTCCTGATTGACCTGGAGCTTATCTTGGGAAAAAACCCGTTGATTTCGTTCGGCTTGAGCTGGCCCTTGTTTTGCAGCACCTCCAAAACCCTAAGCTGGATATCCGATAGTTTTTCATACTCGATTTGCCTGCCGGTTATTTCGCTTTTCTCCGCCTTCGGCTCACCCGTTGCCGGCTTCTTCGGCTCTGGTTTGTTTTTTTTAGCCAGGGCCTCGAAAAACTGTCTGACCTTGTCGTATTCCATTTGGAGAACCTCGAAGTTGCGCTCATGCACCCATTTCTGCTTGCTTGACACTTGGAAATACGCTTCCAAAAGTTTCAGGCTGACGAAAACGTCTTCCCCGCTCTTTGAGCCGAAACCCTTCAAGGCCAGGATGGAAAAAAACAAAACATCAAGCGCCTCTTTCCTGATGGCTGTCTTAAGAGGGTCTTTGACGGGAAAAAGGTCCGTTACCTTGTAAACCGCGTTGGTGAGCTTGATTATTTCTTCAGGATTCATACAAGGCCATTATATGGAAAAACAAATTAAAAGTCAACGAGCCATAAAAAAAAGCGCTATTGGGTCAATAGCGTCATGGATTTTTCGAAAACATTCATCACCGGGTTGGTCTTGAGAGCAATCCTCTTGCCTTTTTTCAGGACAAGACAGGAATCTACGAGAGTGAGCTTGTCTCCCGCATACAAGGGCTCGTGAAGAGCGCAGACCGGCAGCCTGCTGCTTCCGATTCTTTGCAAAACAAATTGCTTTCTTTTGGAATCGTAGTGGCAGGAATAAAAGGTGTCTTCAGTTTGGATTATGCTTTCCAGCGTTCTCACTTTTATCGCTCCTTAAAGTGCTATTTTGGGTATATCCGAAAAACAAAGATATGTCAATTTAAGCTTTGGTGCTTGTCTTTAACAATTCTTTTTCAATAATTTCTTTGCTTGTTTCAAATCCCGGCAGGTATTCTATTTCTTCCGAGTAGTCTATATCTTTAAAATAACCGAGCTGAACCCTGAAAATCTTTTCATTAAACTCTTTGCCGAATATGCTTTCCGCTTTTTCAACCACCTGTTCAAAACTGAAAAAACCCTTGAAGATGAAATACAGGTCAACATAATCCTTCCACTTTGTTCTTCTGCCCAGAGCATAAGATTTCAAGGCGGCAAGGGTTAAAAGGTCGGCCACCCTGATTCCCTCAAAATCATCTTTAAAATCTATATTGAAAGGATAATGAACAAAGGTAATCTTGGCGTTTCCCGTTACAATGGTATATTCCCCGTTCTCGTCAACAAGAACATTGTTTATTTCCCCTATCTGCATTTTAATCTGTTCGTTCTTAAACGGTTCGATGGACGCCAAATCAAAATCAATTGACCGGCGATGTCCCATTTGTAAGGCAATGGCCGTCCATCCTATCAGGCCGAATCTCTCTTTAAACTGTTTCAAGAGAGGAAACAATTTCTTTTGATTTTCATTTAAGACCTCTTGGTGCATATTCATTAAAATACATTTCAAAATAGTTTTTAATCTTGGGCCGGTAGTTGTTCCTCTCCTTCTCCGCCTGCTTCCTGAATATCTCGGCGATTTCATCTACTCCCAAGATGGCAACCAATTCTCTGAAATCTTTCCAGTCGCCGTAATTCAAAACATGCTCAATTATTGATTCTTTTGAAAGCTTTTCCGGGTCTTTGACGTACCAAAACAAATAACCGCGCTTTTTGGCGAAAGATTTGATGTCCATAACCATGTCATTCAGTCCTTCAAAAACCCCATACCCAGCCCCACCACCTTGCCTCCGGCATAAACGAGAAAAGTGGCGAAAAGAATCCAGGCCGACATGTTCAGCAACAGGGAAACCGTGTTGGCCGGAATCAGCTGGCCGATCTGCTCCTGGATGATTTGGCCCGCTAGTGCCTGCGGGTCGAATGTCCCCGAAGAGGAAGCGGCTTTTTGCTCAGCCACGGGCTGAATGAAAACCTGGGGAAATTCCTGCTTGGCGGTGAAGTAATAATAGGAAGCGGAAATGTCCCAGAAAATAACGACCAGACCGACTAAAACAAGCAGCCAGCCGAGAACGCGCTTGGAATTAATGGTCATATTGTTATAAATTGATTATTATAAAAACCTCTCTATTAAACTGACCAAAAGGCCCAACATTAAAAAGACAATGACCAGGGCCAGATAGATGCCCAATATCACCACCCGCAATCTCCAATAGCAGGACCAGGCGAATCCCAACAGCGACTTGTTCGGATTTTGTTCGATGAAATCTTTTAGTTTCGGATTAAACATATATATTGAATATAGCACGAATCAAAGACCGGCGAAAGACCTGATTAAAGAAGAAGGTATCACGGAAACAAATCCGCTGGCTTCCTTGAAAGCCAGGCCAACGATTCTGTTGTCCACGCTGAAAACCGGACTCCCGTTTATGGATTCAACTTCCCTGATATTCGTCTTAATCAGCTCCGAATCAAAGCTTTTCACAATCCCCTCGTTTACAGACAAGAGACCCGAGGAAAGCAGGGAAAGAACGTAGATTCTTTTGCCCGTTTCCATTTTTTCAAAATCAAAGAAGCCCATGCTCGAAAGCTTGTCTTTCTCAATCTTGATTAAGGCCAAATTCTGGTTAAAATCTTTTTTCAAAACCTGGCAAGGAACTTCTTCATTGTTAACCAGACAGACAACGGCTCCCCTGCCCGCCATGTTATCGGCCAGGGTAACGGCCAGGCCGTCGGAAGTCAAAATCAGGCCGGAAAAAGAATTGACGGAAAAAATCGATTTTTTCGTTTCCTTGATGCTGTCGATGAGCGCCGTGTTCTGGTCGATGTAAACTCTTTCTTCGGTCTGGTTGATGACCAAAGGAGAAAAAAGGCCGGTATTGCCCTTGAAACAGAAGAATACGGCCAAAAGCCCTCCGAAAGCTCCGAGGACAATCATAAAAACCAAATTCAAAACATCGTCTTTTTTCATGGGCTATTTGTTGCTCAAAGCGGGTTTTTTCCGGGAAGCCGTTTTCAAAACAATTTCCTTGTTCTCCACATCAACGGTAATCCGGCCGCCGCTCCTTATCTCCCCCACCACCATCTTCAAGGCCATGGGGTCAAGGATTAATTTCTGGATTAACCTCTTCAAGGGCCTGGCTCCGTAATTGGAATCAAATCCTTTTTCCGCCAGGTACTCCTTGGCTTTTTCCGTAACCGCTATCTTGATGTCTTTCTTGGTCAATCTTTTCTGAACTTTGTTCAATTCCAAATCAACTATCTGCTTGATTTCTTTCTGGCCCAGATAGTCAAAAATGATGATTTCGTCAATCCGGTTGAGAAACTCCGGCTTGAATTTTTCTTTCAAGGCGCCCTGGACTTTTTCCTTCAGGCCCTCTTTCTGGCTGACCTTGCCGTCGTCAATAAAACCCAAAGGAGCTTCCTTGGCAATGATATCGGAACCGACATTGGAGGTCATGATGAGAATGGTATTCTTAAAAGAAGCTGTTCTGCCTTTGGCATCGGTCAAACGTCCGTCTTCCAGGACCTGAAGAAGGATGTTGAAGACCTCGGGATGGGCCTTTTCTATCTCGTCCAAAAGAATGACGCTGTAGGGCCTGCGCCTGACTTTCTCGGTCAACTGCCCACCTTCGTCATAGCCCACGTAGCCGGGAGGGCTGCCGATCATTTTGGAGACGTCAAATTTATCCATGTATTCGGACATATCTATCCTGATTAAGGCGTTTTCGTCGTTGAATAAGAACTCGGCCAAAGCCTTGGCCGTCTCGGTCTTGCCCACCCCGGTCGGACCCAGGAACAGGAACGAACCCAGGGGTTTGGATTCTTCGGAAATCTCGGCCCTGGACCTTCTGATGGCGTTGGAAACCGCCCTGATGGCTTCTTCCTGGTCAACGATTCTCTTGGCCATAAGTTTTTCCATGTTCTCCAGCTTTCCGACTTCCGATTCCAATAATCTGGTTAAGGGAATTCCCGTCCAGCGGGAAACCACCCGAGCGATTTCTTCCGGCCCGATTTCCTGCTTCAGAATCGGATTTTCTTTCTGCAGCCGCACCAGCCTGTTCTCCTGCTTCCTCAGCTTGGAAAAAAGGTCGGGCAGGATGCCATATTTGATTTCCGCCACTTTCTGCAAATCGCCTTCTTTCAAAAAGCGCTCCAGTTCATACTTTTCCTTGTCGATTTCTTCCTTTAATTGTTTGATATTGGCAATGGTCTCTTTCTCGGTTTTCCAGCGCACGGAAAAAGCGTTGGCTTTCTCTTTGAGCTCGGCCAGCTGCCGGTTGATGGATTTTTCCCTTTTGGAATTGCCGGTCTCTTTTTTCAGGGATTCCTTTTCTATCTCCAATTTCTGGATTTCTTTATTGAGATTCTCCATTTCAACGGGGTTGGACTCTATCTCCAGCCTCAGGGCCGAAGCCGCTTCATCCATCAAATCAACCGCTTTATCCGGCAGAAACCTGTCGGAAATGTAGCGGGCCGAAAGCTCGGCTGCCGAAATCAGGGCCGAATCCTTGATTTTCAGTCCGTGGTGCAATTCGTACTTTTCCTTGATTCCCCTAAGAATGGAAATGGTGTCTTCAATGCTCGGCTCGGCGACGTAAATGGGCTGGAACCTTCTCTCCAGGGCCGGGTCTGACTCAATGTATTTCTGGTATTCCTTGAGGGTGGTGGCGCCGATGGCCTTGAGCTCGCCTTTAGACAAAGCGGGCTTCAATAAATTGGAGGCGTCAATCGCTCCTTCGGCCGAACCGGCACCGATCAGGGTATGCAGCTCATCAATGAACAAAAGGTATCTTCCTTCCGCCTTCTTGATTTCTTTCAGCAGGGCTTTGATTCTTTCTTCGAACTCTCCCCGGTACCTGGTGCCGGCAATCAAAGACCCCAAATCCAAGCTGATGAGCTCTTTATCCTTCAAGCTTTCCGGCACTTCTCCTTTGACGATTTTCTGGGCCAGTCCCTCGACAATGGCGGTCTTACCCACCCCGGCTTCTCCGATAAGAACCGGGTTGTTTTTGGTTCTTCTTGATAAAATCTGCATCAATCGCCTGGTTTCGTCATCCCGGCCCACAATGGGGTCAATTTTTCCCTGTTTGGCCAGGGCGGTAAGGTTGCGGGAATAATTTTCAATGATTTTGTATTTTGACTCGGGATTGGGGCTGGTCACCCTCTCTCCTCCCCTTAACTGAGTGAGAATCTTCAGGGCCGTGTCATAATCAAGCTTAGGCGTTGCTCCCTGTTCTCCGAAGCTGGCGGCTTGCTTTAAATATGCCGCCTTATCCAAGGTTTCCTTGGCCAGGGTCTCGGTGGAAAGAACGGCCAGAAACAAGTGCTCCAGAGAAACAAACTCGTCGTTAAGATTCAGAGCTTCTTCTCTCGAACGCTCCAAAACCTTGGCCATATCCTGGGTCAAGTAGAACTGGCCGACGGTTTGCGGGGTGGAAACAACCGGAACCTGGCTCAGTCCCGCTTTCAATTTCTTCCGCAGGTCCTCAATATCAACATTCAGCCTGTTCAAAAGGCTGATGACGATGTTTTCCGAGTCGGAAACAATGGCGTACAGCAAATGCATGGCGTCAATCTGCTGATGCCCCATGTCCCGGGCCGTATTCTGCGCCTGCATTACTATTCTTTGAGCTTTGTTGGTAAAATTTATGCCGTCCATATTAAACATATCTTAACCTAAAAAATTAAGAAAATCAATCCCTGGATACAGAAAATTTTAATATATTATTTCTCGATGTATTATTCCGCTCTTTTTCCACTCTTCAAAATACAACTTGGGAATCCCCGAATGTTTTACGACCATTTTCATGGTTTTCAGCGATTGACGTTCTTTTTCTTTGTCGCTGAATATAATCTGAACTATTCGCTCCTCTCCCCTTATTCGTCCGTTATAAAAATAATGGGAACCCCTAACGTGCCCCAGAACAAAACCATGGTCTTTTAAAAATTTCGTTAAATCTTTAAATGACCACTTTAACTTGCTCATAATCAAACTCCGCAACCGACAAGTTCGTTGATGGGCAGGGTGAACAAAGAAGATTTTTGCGTATTTTTTGAAAAACTGGCCCGACCCTTATTTGTTTTTATAAGCTTAAGATATTCTTCGTACATTTTCCAGTATTTTTTGGGAGCATGCCTGTTTAATAACTTATCCTCCATGTTGTTTTTGCAAACATTTTGAATATAGCCCACAACAGCTTCTTTTATCTGTTCTTCGGCTTCTTCTCTTGTTTTGGCCTCTTCAATTAAATCAAAATCTAAACAAACTGCAACGAATTGTTTTTTTTCAGGAAAAATTATTATCCTTGCCAAACCTGATTTCTTGGTATTGGTCATATATATTGATTTTACTGTTTTTCCCTGATTTGTCAAATAAAAGAACCCTGAAAAGGGTTATAAATACAACACCAGGCGGTAATCTTTGAGCATAACGCCTACGGATTTCTTGTAATCTCCTTCGCGCTTGAAAAAGAAAATAATCTTGTCAATGATTTTCATATCAGGATTAAGATAAACAGTATCCCTCACCTCTCCGAAGAAAGAAAGGCAGTGCGTGGCGCTGTATTCCCAAACCAGGGAGATAACGTCGATTCTCAAGATTTTCTCAAAGCCGTACGGACAGCCAATCATCTTTTTCAATTGAGAAAGAATCATCGGCGTGTCATTTTTAATCTGCTGTAAAGCAAGAAGTTTCTTTTGTTCAAGAACATCGTCCATTTTCCCACCTTAAAGACCTGCCTAAAGGATAGCACATTTTCAGGTTTTAGGAAAATTAATAACTAAACGTGATCTTATGGATAGATATTATCTTAACATGAATGCTCAAACAAACGGCGATCATGAGGTGCATAAATCCGGTTGTTCTTATATGCCAGATTCCGATAATAGAAAATATCTGGGCGAATTTTCTTCATGTTACGCCGCTGTGCGAGAATCAAAAAAATATTACTCTCAAACAAATGGTTGCTATTATTGCTCAAACGCTTGTCATACACAATAATAATTAAAAAATTAAAATTTATGGCTAAACAAAGAAGAACCAGTGCCAGAGCGGGAAAAGCTGCTTCAAAAGTGTTAAAAGATGAAAGAACGGGACGAAGAAGTAAAATAGCTGCTGGAAGCGCGCTTTCTCAAAGAGCACCAAAACGAAAAAGATAAAGATAGCGTATAAAGAACGAGGTAAAAACTCGTTCTTTAATTTTATCAATTTTAAATATAAGATAGATAAAATATATAACCAAAAAACCAGCGGTTTTACGCTGATTTTCAATGGTTCGAAATTGGACATCTGGCGGAGAGGGAGGGATTCGAACCCTCGGTACTGTTACATACACAGTCTTTCCAGGACTGCCAATTAAACCACTCTTGCACCTCTCCGAGACAATTATTCTTCCGGCATGCGCATGCCCAGCAGAG
>JAQUOX010000018.1 GCA_028716905.1 Minisyncoccota bacterium | reverse complement strand
TTCCTTGAAGAATTTCCTTTCCATGAAAGAAATAACCGCTTCTTCTATTTTTTCGAAGAAAACCAGCCTTTTAAAGCACGGTGCCTTGATTGAAACGCCTGAGATGAAATTAACCGTTTGGCCGTCTTTGTAGAGGGGACAGGAATACGAATAAGCGTGAAACAGCTCGTGGAAAACACCCAGGGCGAACTTCGCCTCATCAAAAAACCTTTCCACGATAATGGTCTTTCCTTTTGAGGAAAATGCCCCTTCTTCATAAGACTCGGTACAGGCGCCGACAGACCCCCTTTTTAAAACATGGATGTGGTCCAGGGGAATGTTCAGAATCTTTTTTCTCTTATACTCGGCCTGAAAAGAAATTACCGCTTGCCTGGCCAGATTTATTATCTCCAGGTCTTGTTCTGTTTTTCTTATTTCTCTTCCTTCAAACCTCATAGGTCGGTTGAAGCATTCAATTGCCGATTCAATTGCCGATTTCTCGTTGTTGCCATTAAAACAACATATTTCATCGTGGAAATCGATTAGTTCAGACTTGACTTTAATCATTTCAACCACTTTTTAAGTTTTAAAAGAACATTAATATATTAAAATATTTTCTTAAATTTGTCAAATATTCTTTCCCGGGATTGCATTTTAAAAACAAAAGGAATATAATGTTTAGCGTTATTATAATTTTAATAAAAAATGATTCCCAAAAAAGTTTTCTTTGTCAAAGGAGTGGGAACCCACAAAGACAAGCTGGCTTCTTTTGAGCTGGCTTTGAGAGACGCCGGGATAGAAACCCAGAACCTGGTTCACGTCTCGAGCATTTTGCCGCCCAACTGCGAAATCATTCCCAGGACAAAAGGCACCGCTCGGTTAAAACCGGGACAAATCACTTTTTGCGTGATGGCCAGAAATGAAACGAACGAGCCGAATCGGCTGATTTCCGCCGCCATCGGCCTGGCTGTTCCCAAAGACAGCAACACTTACGGGTATTTGTCGGAACATCATTCTTTCGGCGAAAAAGCGGACATCGCCGGGGACTATGCCGAAGACCTGGCCGCCACTATGCTGGCCACGACCCTGGGCATTGAATTTGACCCGGAAAAAGCCTGGGATGAAAGAAAACAAGAATACATTACCAGCGGGAAAATCATCAGAACCACTCACACCTGCCAATCGGCCGAAGGAAACAAACGCGGGCCCTGGACAACCGTTATCGCCGCCGCGGTCTTTCTGATGGAATGAGCTGTGGAATACTGCTCTTCACAAGCTTTTAATAAGTGGTATAATATGGTCGTAAAGGTCGTCAAGTTGTATTATTCTGTTCAATATAACGTTATGGTTAAAGAAATTTTAATCGTTAGTGGCCTTATACTGATTATAGCCGGTGCCTTGGGGCTGATGCCGGCCTATGCTATGTTTGTTCAGTCAAGCTGGTATGCCATATTGGAGATTGTCATCGGGCTGATTGCCATCGGAGTCGCTTCAAGCGAAAAGAAAACATAAAAAAACACGTGTGAATAAAAGCCAGCGGTAAAAACGTTGGCTTTTGACTTTTGATAACCTTTTTTGTATAATGGCCTCAGTAAATTTAAAAGGTATGCCTCATGACGTCCGGTTCATTAATGGCCCTGGAAAACGACCAGATGGTAAAAAACCTTCTGCAACAAGGCGAAGACTACAAGGCAGCGGAACTCTGCTTCTTGCTGGAAACCACGAAAGACCTAAAGGTTAAGGTGATTGAAAAATTCGTCAGGGAGAAAAAAATCTCTATCAAGGGAGAAAAATTATCAAAACTCGGCAACAAAACCCTAAAAGCCCTCCTGCTCTACTGCCAGGAAACGAAAAACGGCAACTGCCCGAAAATTATTGTTTCCAAAGCCAGCAAGTCCCAAAAGATGATATGGCACTATTTTTAAACCATCAACCGATGGTTTTTTTCTTGAAATTTGGTATAATAAGTTAATGAAGAATATTGCCTTAATCATCGCTTTCCGGGACTTCAGGGACGAGGAATATTTCCACACCAAAAAAGTTTTGGAAAGCCGGGGACTGAAGACCAAAACCTTCAGCAACGAAAAAGGTGTTGCTCTGGGAAGATTTGGCGGAGAAGCCGAGGCGAATGCCTTGATTGACGATTTAGATGTTGACGAATTTGACGCAGTGGTTTTTATCGGCGGCCCGGGCGCACCCAAATTCCTGGACAACGAGGCCTCTTATAAAATCGCCAAAGGAGCTCTTGATAAAGGCAAGGTCCTGGCCGGGATTTGCATCGCCCCGACGATTCTGGCCAAAGCCGACACCCTCAAAGGCAGAAAATGCACGGTCTGGTCTTCGAACATGGATAAAACAGCAATCAGAACCCTTAAAGAAAAAGGGGGGATTTATCGGGAAGAAAGCGTGGTTGTCGACGGAAACCTGGTTACGGCCGATAATTACGAAGCCGCCCGGCCCTTCGCCGAGAAGATAGCGGACATATTGACAAAAAAAGAAATATAGATATAATCAAGACGTAATCCACAGAAAGCAGGCATTTAAGTCCTGCCGAGGATAAAAAGCTTTTTTATTTCTGTGGAAACGCAGATTTTTTTAATTTAACGATATGGCTTTAACAAAAGAAAAAAAACAAGACATCGTCAAAGACCTGGAAAGCAAAATGGAAAAGCAGAAATCAATGATTTTCATGGATTTTTCCGGAACCAAAGTAAAAAACCTCGCTCTTTTGAGAAAAAAGCTTAAAGAAGCGAAAAACGAACTGAGAGTGGCCAAGAAAACTTTGATGGACATCGCCTTGAAAAACAAAAATATGTCCGTTGAGCCGAAAAACATGGCCGGAGAGATTGGACTGGTATTCGGATACGAAGACGAGCTTTCGCCGGCAAGGATAGTCAACCAGTTCTTAAAGACGAATCCGAACGCCAAAATCATGGGCGGATACATTGAAAACAGGTTTTACGAAGCGGAAGACGTGGTCAGGTTCGCCCAATTGCCCGGAAAAGAACAGTTGCTGGCAAACCTTTTGGGTTCAATGTCGGCGCCGGCTTCAAACTTTGTCGGAGTTTTGAGCGGAAATTTAAGAAAATTAGTGTTCGTGCTTTCACAAATTAAAAAATAACGGCATGCAAATGGTTCTTGAGGATTACCGTCTTTGAAAATCATTTGATGTTTAACAAAATGGCAAAAGAAAAATCAGAAGTTCCCGAAAAGTTCGAAAAACTGGTCGGGGAAATAGAAAAAATGTCTGTCCTTGATTTGGCCGAATTGGTGAAAATCCTGGAAGACAAGTTCGGCGTTTCAGCCGCTCCCCAAATGGTGGCAGCCGCAGGAGCCACTCCGGCAGCCGGAGGAGAAGGCCAGGCCGAAGAAAAAAGCTCTTATACCGTGGTTTTAACCGCTGTGGGCGACAAAAAGATCGATGTCATCAAAGTAGTAAGAGACACGACCCAAAAAGGGCTGAAAGAAGCCAAAGACCTGGTTGACGCCGCCGGCGCCGCTCCGCAAACCATAAAGGAGGAAGCGAAAAAAGAAGAAGCGGAAGAATTAAAAAAGAAATTCGCCGAAGCGGGAGCAACCGTAGAGTTGAAATAAAAAACACCCCCCTAGGGGGTGTTTTTGTTTGCTTATTCGCAAATTCCTTCGGGTTGGTTTTGAGTCAAGCTGCAAATCAATTTGGTCAGGGCTTCTTTTTCCGCCTGTTCTCCGTCAGCTTCTCCGGAACCGAGCCGGTAATACCTGCAGCCGAGAACCAGAGTAGGGAAAGAGCCGTTGCTGTATTTTTCAAAAACGTCCTGGTCCGTATTCGTGTCAATGTTCTCGTGATAGGAAATCTTGTCGCCGAAGCTTTTCACCACTTCCTGAAGAACGGGCTTCTCCCAGGCACAGTGGGAACAGCTGGCCGAACCGAAGAAATAGACAATCGGCTTTCCGTTCTCCGAGCAAATGTCAGCGCCGACAACTTCTTTGAAATTTCCGTCAACGGTCTTGATTTCGTTCTCGATAAACTCAGGGATTTCGTACGGCTCGTTAGCGAAAAGGTATTTGCCGTCGGAAGAAACATAGGAAGGATAGGTGTTCCCGGCAATATCTATTTCAATCTTGTAATAAGGATTTCCTTCCTCATAAACTTTTGACAGGGAAGCTGAAGAACCGCCCCCCAAAAGATAGTCGTTAATGTATTTCATTGCCTTGTCCACCGCGCTTTGAGAAATTTGAACGTTTCCTTCCGTTTCCACGGTTTTGCCGGCATTGGCCTTGTCCTGGTAGATTGTTACCGCCAAACCAACGCAACCAATCAGGAAGAGCATGGCCGTGCCTCTCCAAAAATTAACACTTGATAAAAAATTCATCCTTTTGTTTTCCATATTTTTATTGAATATTATTGTCTTCGGGGTAAAAACAACCCTGCGAAGGGCAGGGTTGTTTTGCTTATTCGTCTTCGCTTAAATCGTCATCTGGCTTTTCGTCGTCGTCCAAGTCTTCATCTTCGCTTGGGAGCTCTTCCTCTTCGCCCGGAACCCCCGCATCATCTTCCCATTCGTCGCCCTCTAATTTAATGTTTTCTTCTAAAGTCATGTTCGCTTAATTAATTTATATCCCGTCCTTTACCAATAAAGAACGGACGGTTTATCTCTATCTTTGAATCTAGAGAATTCGACCTTTTTTATTAAGATGCTATTATTATAATTATGAATGAATTATTGTCAAGTGCTTTACACCTTGGCCGGGAAAAGGTATAATAACGGCAATGAAGCTGATATTTAAATATCTTAAATGGCAATTCGTTGAAAAGCCCAAAGAAATAGCCGGGGCTATTAAGAATTTCCTCGCTTTCGGGGCCTATTTCTTCTCTTTGAAGCAAAACATCGTTTATCTTTTTTCTCCCTGGAAAAACATAACCTGGGCTTCGGGAAGGGGATTCGACCCGCAGGCCATTATGGAATCGGCTTTCTCCAATTTCATATCCAGAATCATCGGCTTTTTCTTAAGGGCCTTTTTAATTGCTGCCTGTCTTGTCTATGAACTGGTTATCCTGGCCCTGGGCATTATCCTGCTGTTAGCCTGGATATTCTTGCCTTTCATAATTATCATGCTTTTTGTTTCAGCGCTAAAATATGTTTAACTTAAAAGCAACAGGACAATACTGTCTGGTTAAAAAAGAAAAATTCTTCCTGTTTTTGAAATGGCTCGGCAAATTAAGCTTTATCGGCTTTGTCTGGTGCTTAATCATCCTTGTCTACCGCTGCTTGAACGAGCCCGGCTTTTTATCACAGCCCCTCGGCCTGGGAATAATCTTCTTTGACGTTTTTCTCTTGTCCAAATACCTTAATCTCTTTTTTGACGACGCCAAAAAAACTTCACCCCGGAAAAATCTGCAAGAAGCCCTGGAAAAAGGGCTGAATCTGGCTCCTTTCCTTAATTTCAACAGCACCAAATACATCGCCCGGGCCCTGAAGAAAAACCCGGCCCCCAGCTCCAGCATTCTTTTATACCACTTCCTTGACGAAAAGAATCCCAAAATGGTTTTCATCTTTTCCCGCTTGCTCGTGGACATTAAAAAACTGAAAAGCGAGGTGCAGAAAATAATGAACAACGGAACAGAAGAAGAATTCGAAAACATAATTTCCGAAGCGGGGAACATCGCCCTGAAAAGAGGATACAACCTGATAAAAGAAGGAGACATCATTTCCGCCCTTTCCGAGCTGGAACCCACCCTGAAGCAGATATTGATTGACCTGGAACTGAAGAAAGAAGACATTGATAATTTAAGCTGGTGGATAGAGGCGGCCGGCAAGAAGATAAGGGAGGCGAAGCGATTTTGGGATTACGAAAATCTCCTGAAGCACGGTTCCATCGGCAGGGACTGGGCTTTCGGCTATACCGTCGGTCTGGACAAATTCTCAATCGACTGGACCAGGGAAATAGAAACCAGGGGGTTTGAGGAAATCGTCGGTCACGACCAAGAAATGGAACTGACGGAAAACATTCTCTCCAGAAAAGGGGTGAGAAACGCTCTTATCGTCGGCAATCCGGGAACGGGAAGAAATATTATCGTTCATGCTTTGATTAAAAAGAGCTTGAGCGGAAAATCAACCAAACAACTGAACAGCAAAAGATTCATCCAGCTTGATTTAGTCGCCTTGGCTTCGAATGTCGATTCTTTCGAGCAAAGCGAAAAAATAATAGCCGAGTGCCTGAACGAAGCGGAGAAATCCGGGAATGTGGTGTTAATCATCAACGACTTCCATGATTTCGTGGGCGGAGAAAAAAAAGCGGGGTTGACCGACGTCTCATCCATTCTTCTTCCTTATCTTTCCAACTCCGCCTTTCCCACGATTTGCATAACCAATTACGAGGGTTTCCATAAATACATTGAAAAAAAGCCGGAGCTCTCAAAGTTGTTCGATAAAGTGGAGGTTAAAGAACTGACTCCCGAACAAACGATGTTCATAATCGAAAACAAAGTTTTCGGCCTGGAGCAGGAATACAACAAATTCATTTCTTATCCCGCCCTTAAAGAAATAATCCGCTTGTCGGACAAATACATTCCTTATTCCTTCCCCCAGAAAGCCATCAGCCTTTTAAAAGATGCTTTCGCTTTCAGCAACAAGTACGCCAACGACCACATTATCCTGGCCGAGCACGTTGACCAGATTGTTTGCGATAAAACCCAGATTCCGGTGGGAAAAATCAGAAGCAAAGAGAAAGAAACCCTCCTCAATCTGGAAAACATCTTAAAGAAAAGAATCGTCAGCCAGGAAGAAGCAATCAAGGAAATATCTTCCGCCCTGAGAAGAGCCCGCTCGGGAATCCAGAACAGAAAAGGGCCGATGGGCAGCTTTTTGTTCATGGGACCGACCGGGGTGGGAAAGACGGAAACAGCCAAAGCCCTGGCCGAGGCCTATTTCGGCTCGGAAGACAGATTGATTCGTCTGGACATGTCGGAATTCCAAAGATTGGACGACATTCCCAGAATTATCGGCTCGGAAGCCCAGGAAGGCATTTTGACCACCAAGGTGAAAGAAGACCCTTTTTCCCTGGTTCTTTTGGATGAAATAGAAAAAGCTCATCCCGACATTCTCAATCTTTTCCTTCAGGTTTTGGACGAGGGCTACGTCAACGACAATGTGGGAAGGAAGGTTAATTTCGGAAGCACTATCATTATCGCCACCTCCAACGCCGGATACCAGATTATTCTTGACGCTCTGAATAACAAGAAAGAAATGTCCGAAATCAAAAAAGAGCTTTTGGACTACATTTTCAGAAACGGGACCTTCAGGCCGGAATTCATCAACAGGTTCGACGGCGTCATTGTTTTCAAATCACTCAACCAGGAAGATTTGATTAAAATCACCCAGCTCCAATTGGAAAAAATGCAAAAGACCCTGTCGGAAAAACACATTGAACTGGCAATAACCGATGAGTTGAAAAAGAAAATCGTGGAATTAAGCTATAACCCGGTCTTCGGAGCCAGAGAAATCAAGAGAGAGATACAAGACAAGATAGAAAATGTTATTGCCAAAGCCCTGTTGGGCGACAAGATAAAGAACGGGGACAAGATACAAATAGACCCGAACACGTTTGAAATAATCACTTTGTAAAATGTCCAAATCCTTCACCCTCATCGAAATACTGGTGGTCATCGTCATTATCGGAATCATTTCCGCTTTCATCATCGTTTCCATGGCCGGGGTTTCTTCCAAGGCAGCTATTGCCAAATCACAAGTTTTTTCTAATTCGTTGAGGAATTCATTATTACTGAACCTAATTTCCGAATGGAAGTTAGATGGGAGCGGAAACGATTCGTGGGGAGCAAATAACGGAACCCTTGTTGGTCCGACCCACCTTCCTGTTGCTAAATCAGGTTCTGATTGTGTTTCCGGAGGATGCTATCAATTTGACGGAACAGAGGATTATATATCTATTGGTGATAAAGATAATTTATCTTTTGCTAATAATATTTTTACTATTTCCGGGTGGTTTAAACTTAATACTAATAATAATTTTGGTATATTAGGAAAAAGAGGTGGTCCATGGGAATACAGTATACATACAAGAATAGCTGATGTTATATATTTTTATTGTTGGAATAGTGCCGGATCTTCTGTTTATAGTTCTTCTTTTTCAATAACTACTGGCGTTTGGGTCTATTTTACTTGGACTGCCGATGGATCTAAAAATTATATTTATAAAAATTCTATTTATTTGGGTGCAAATAATAAAAGCTCTAACGATATGAGTAATACTACCGCCTCTTTTGAAATAGGTCGAAGTGGCGACGGAGCAGGACTTCAATACACGAATGGATTAATCGACGATATTCACATATATAATCAAACCGTTCCCACCTCTCAAGTTCAACAAAACTATTACTCCGGCCTGAGTAAACTCCTTGTCCAGGGTGGGTTTGATATGGTAGAATACCAACAAAGAATAGGAGAGTTGAAGTTTGGTCTAAGCAATAATGAATAAATCTTTTACCTTAATTGAAATACTGGTGGTCATCGTCATTATCGGAATCATTTCCGCTTTCATTATCGTTTCCATGGCCGGGGTGTCGGACAAGGCCGCCATTGCCAAAGGCCAGGCTTTTTCCAATTCAGTTAAAAACTCTTTGTTATTAAGCCTGGTTTCGCATTACAAGCTAGACGGAAACACCAATGATTCTTGGGGAACATATAACGGAACCTGGATCGGACCGCTGGCGCCGAACACAACAGCCAACTACAGGCCCGCATCCGAATGCGTCTCAGGCCAATGTCTTCATTTGGACGGAGTGGATGACTGGGTAAGCATTGCCACAACGAGCTATGCGAGCATCCACGGCCCATCCACGATTGATTTATGGTTCAAGGCGAACTCTTCTGCTTCGTATCAAAGGATTTTCTGCGACAACTGCATAGAATGGGGCATATACCTTTATAATAACACTATTGCCGGGGTGGCTTATGCCGGCGTTAGCGGAGGAGCATTTGTTCTAAACAGGTGGTACAACATTGTCTTGACTCACGAACATCCGACCGGCCTGACAAATACGGAAACACGAATTTATGTTGACGGCAAAATGATACAAGAAGCATTATTAACAATTACCACTCAAAACGGGTACTACGATCTTCCATTGGGATTGGGAAGAGATGTTGCTGATTGCGGTAGCGGCATATATTTCAACGGCTTGCTCGACGAGGTTAAAATTTATAAAGAAGGCCTTTCTTCTCAACAAGTGAAGGAAGATTATTATTCCGGCCTGAACAAGTTGCTCGTTCAAAGCAATGATATGATCGAATACGAACAAAGATTGGGAGAGTTAAGATATAATCTAAGCAACAATGAATAAATCTTTCACCCTCATTGAAATACTGGTGGTCATCGTGATTGTCGGAATCATTTCCGCCTTCATTATTATTTCCATGGCCGGGATTTCTTCCAAGGCGAACATTGCCAAAGGACAAACTTTCTCCAATTCATTAAAAAATGCTTTGATGTTAAATATGATTGCCCAATACGAGCTTGACGGCGACGCCAGTGACAGCTGGGGAGGGCACAGTGCCGGAACCGTCAGCGGAGCTTCTTCTTATTCTTCCTGCGTTCAAGATACTTGCTACAGCTTTGACGGAGCAGACGATTATATTGAGCTGGCTGATGCTTCTGATTTGAGAATGACCAGCG
>JAQUOX010000017.1:6490-9872 GCA_028716905.1 Minisyncoccota bacterium | reverse complement strand
CCGCCGACTAAAAATATTGACAAAATTTTCTTATGATTGTTCATAAAATGAAATTGGCTGCTGGTCCCTTTGAAAAAATCGCTATCGGCAGAAAAATTATTGAATCGAGGATATGTGATGAAAAACGTCAACGGGTTGCCATTGGCGATCAAATTGAATTTTCTTGCAATGGCGACCCAACAAAAAAAGCGCTTACAAAGGTAAAAGAAATATATAAATGCGCTTCTTTTGAAGAATTGTTCTCTCTCTTTCCGCCAGAATACTTTGGTGGCGAATCAAAAGATAAATTAGTGAAAGAGCTTGAAACCTTCTATTCAAAAGAGGAACAAAAAAAATACGGGGTTGTTGGAATAAAAATAGAGCTAGCACAATAAAAAACCGGTTAATTGTTGTTAACCGAAAATGAACACGCGACTTTCAACCTTGACAGCTTGATAGACCGCGTCGCGAAAAGCGTAAAAATATTATAGCCATGGAAGACAAATTTCTCA
Source organism: Minisyncoccota bacterium (assembly GCA_028716905.1). Lineage (GTDB taxonomy): Bacteria > Patescibacteriota > Minisyncoccia > Minisyncoccales > Minisyncoccaceae > Microsyncoccus. Next base: position 9,381 of record JAQUOX010000017.1, on the reverse strand, counting down.
AAATCAAACAAATCGCGGAAAAAGAACTCTCCCGCCCGGACCATGACATGGACCACGTGATGAGGGTATATAATCTTGCTTTAAGGCTGGCGGAGAACGAGGAGGTGGATTTGGACGTTCTAAAAGCCGCTACCCTGCTCCACGACATTGCCAGAGCGAAGGAAGACAACGACAATACGGGCAACACGGACCACGCTGTTTTGGGAGCAAAAATGGCTGCCCCTATTTTAAAGAACCTCGACTTTCCCGATGAGAAAATACGAAAAATACAGGACTGCATCGTTTCCCACAGATACAGAACGGGCAACGAACCGAAATCAATGGAGGCCAAGATATTGTTCGACGCCGACAAGCTTGACAGTCTGGGAGCCATCGGCATTGCCCGGGCTTTTGTCTGGGTGGGAAGGCATAATGCCAAAATCTATTCCGACGAAGACATTGCCGAATACGTAAAGAATAATCTGGGTGGAGAAAAAACAGGGAAAATACAGGACAAGACGAAACATTCTCCCCAAGTGGAGTTTGAAACAAAACTAAAGTTCATTAAGGAAAAGCTCCACACCCAGAAAGCAAAGGAAATCTGCGAAGAAAGGACGGAATTCGTCAAAAACTTCCTGGACAGTTTGGAAAAGGAAATCAAGGGAGGGATTGAATAATTTGCCCTTTTATCCTATACTCTTATTATCAACAAAGAAATAGAAGACAAGATGGCTCGTCTCGCCCTCTCCTTTGTTAAGCAATTTGAAAATTTATGGTACAATAGAATAATGACAAAGCTGTCAATATATAAAAAATCCGCAAGGACTATTTTCCCAAAAGATGCCCAGAAAAGTTTTTTGATTGCGGCGCAAAAATCATCAGGAATGACGTGGCGATCAATGGCAAAAAATTTGCGCATCTCTGAAAGAACCTTAACCGATTGGAAGAAAGAAAAGTATTCTTTACCTTTAGAAGCATTAAATCGAATCAGCCGATTGTCCGGCATTAAAAAACCGATTAACATTGACATAAAAGAGCCTTATTGGTATGTCAAAAAAGCCGGCAAAGTCGGCGGTAAAAAGGTCTTTGAAAAATATGGCTTGGTCGGAGGAAATCCAGACAAAAGAAAAAAAGCTTGGCACGATTGGTGGAAAAAACAAGGCAGGCTTAATTTGAACGCCCACTTCAAGCCCAAAGACATTAAAATCCCAAGGAAAAACCGGGATTTGGCGGAATTTGTCGGAATTATGATCGGCGACGGAGGCATGAGTAATCATCAAATAACAATATCCTCAAATTATATTACCGACAATAATTACATTCATTTTATAAAAAACCTTATTAAAAATCTGTTTGGGTTAGACGCAAGCGTCTACCGCATAAAAAACAGCAAATGTGCAACCATAGTGGTTTCAAGGATCAATTTGGTCAAATTTTGTAAATCGATAGGCATAAAAATCGGCAATAAATTGAAACAAAACTTGGACATTCCTTCGTGGATTAAGTCTAATAAAAAATTCCACGCCCCGTGCATCAGGGGCTTAATGGATACGGACGGCTGTATATATTTAGAATGCCATAAAACGGACAAGAAAAAATATTATTATCCAAAATTGTCTTTCGTAAGCCATTCCAAAAGTTTGAGAAAATCAGTATGTAAAATTCTTTCCGACTCGGAATTCAATCCAAGAATACGCAATGACAGAAGCGTACAGATAGAGGGCCGACAGGAAATAATAAAATACTTTAAAATAATCAAAACCAGTAATTTAAAACATCTGGAAAGGTTCAATAAATTTTTTGGAGGAGTCGGATAACGGCTATTCCACCAGTCTTGAAAACTGGAGTCCCGGAAGGGACTTGTGGGTTCGAATCCCACCTCCTCCGCCAGTTAGGAAATGAAGTCATTGGCTCGCCCGCCGAGCCCATTAAGCAAATCGATTCGGATATTTTCAAATACATACCGCCGAAACTATCTTTTACTCTTGCTTTCGTAATCCTCTATCGCCTGTTTCAGGGCCTGATTGGCCAGAATGGAACAGTGAACTTTTTCTCTGGGCAAACCGCCCAACCCTTTGACAATCTCGTCTTTGGTGATTTTTGATGCTTGTTTCAGGGTCTTGTTCTTGGCCAGCTCGGTGGTAATGGAAGAAGAAGCGACGGCCGCCACGCAGCCCAAGGTCTCGAACTTGATGTCCTTGATGTTTTCTTCCCCTTTTTTGTTCTTACCAACTTTAATGTAAACTTTCATCAAATCGCCGCAGACGGGATTGCCTACCACTCCCACTCCGTCCGGATTCCTGATTTTTCCCCTGTTCTTGGCCCGGAGAAACTGGTTTAATGTTTTTTTAGTGTAATTGTTCATATTCTTCCAAAACATTGCCGGATATTTCCCTTAATTTGGCAACTGCTTTCTTAATTTTTTCCACGGTAAAATCAATGTCTTTCCTGGTGGTGTCTTTTCCCAAAGTCAGACGCAAGGAACCGTGCGCCTCTTCCGGCCTTAAGCCGATGGCCGAAAGAACATGGGACGGCTCAAGCGAGCGGGAAGAACAGGCCGAGCCGGTCGAGGAAGCAATCCCCTCTTTGTCCAGCAGCATGACCAGGCTTTCCCCCTCAATGTTGTTAAAAGTGAAATTGGCGTTATTGGGAGAACGCTTTTCCAAAGAACCGTTTAATCTTGACAACGGAATTTCCTTCAATACTCTGGAAATCAGATAATTTCTCAGCTGCAAAATCTTTTTGTCTTTTTTAATCAGCTCCAGGGCTTTGGCCAAGCCGACGATTCCCGGCACATTGTGGGTTCCGGCTCTCATCTCCCTTTCCTGAGCTCCGCCTTCCTGAATGCGGGAAATCAGAGACCCTTTCTTGAGGTATAAAACGCCCACTCCCTTGGGTCCATATATCTTATG
>JAQUOX010000017.1:0-6390 GCA_028716905.1 Minisyncoccota bacterium | reverse complement strand
GTGGCCGCGTGGTCCAGATATATTCTCTTCATGATTCAAGGTTAACACCCCCGAAATCTTCTGTCAAACTTTTAAAATTTTATGGATTGTGGTATTATTTGGATAAGATAATATTCACATAAAAACATGATCAACCAAGACTTGCTAACCTACATTAAAAAGAAGATTGAAAAAGGCTCTTCCAAAGAAGAAATAAAAGAAATACTGCTGAACAGCGGGTGGCAGGAAGAAGCCATAGAAGAAGCTTTTGCTTTTTTGAAAGTCATCCGGGTTCCCCAGGTAGAAACCCCTGAGCCACCCCGGGAGTCGCCTGAACCGCGGGAAATGCCGCCGGCCGTTTTCCCCATTCAAGAGCCGATTAAAATATCCGAAACAAAACCTCCCCTGCCCTGGAAAAAAATATTGATAGGGGTCCTCTGCGTTCTAGTCATAGGCGGAGCGGCTTTCGGCGCCTATTACTATTATTCCCAGCGACCCCTGATGATAATCAACCAAGCCATTGACAAAATACCCGAGATTAAGAGCTTCCAATCAGACGGCGAATTAAAGATAACAATCAATGATAAGACGCTGGAAATATTAAAACAGGGAGCGGAACTGGAAAGCCTGAACAGCGAATATATTCTCGGACTGAAAACCGGTATTGATTTCATTGATTCCAATAATGTCAAGTTTTCGGCCGAGGTTTCTTCGGATGAGGCGCTGACCGCGGAATTTAATTTCGTCAACAGCGGCCTTTACGGAAAAATAAGTAAAGCCGACCTGAACCTCGTCCCCTACTTCAAACCAAGAGACCTTGAAGAGGTCGAGGCCATATATGAAATTTTCAAAAGCATTCTGATGGACAGGTGGGTGAAGATTTCCGAACTTGGCTCAAACCAATTCGCTCCCCAGCAGGCGATGGTTGAAAAAATATGCCAGGGCATAAAAAGCCATCCCCAAATAATGAAGGGGATAACGAAAACAACCGGCAGCGACACGGCCTACGGATACAAAATTGAAATTGACAAAGACGAACTCGCTGTCTTGCTGGCCGACCTCGCCGGGCAAGGACAAGAGCTTGAACCGATAAAAGAATCCCTCAATCAAAATCTGAACATCAACAATCTGGAAATATGGATAGGAAAGAAAACCCACCTTATAGAAAAACTGGGTATTGATTTCAGTTTGGATGTCAAAGGATTAATGCAAGCCGAAGAAGCGCAGATGGTGACGATTCATTACGAAGGAAGTTTTACCAACCACAACCAGGTCCTGGAAATACAGGCGCCGGAGACATTCTTTGCCCCCGAAACAATACTGGAAGAATACAATTCCACGATACAGAACAGCCCGCTTTACCAGATGGCGCTGAAAGACCAGGAAATAATCGGCGATATGGAATCTTTGAAAGAAGCCGCCTTCGCCTTTAACGCCCAGACCGGAACTTTCGTGAATTTTGAGAAGACCAGCGCCTTTGTCGCGCCCTGGCGAATAATAAACCGCCAAGGAGGAATCCCTTTGGTAATGTATTATTTACCAGACAAGTTCTGCATCCAAAAAGAACTGCTTTCTTCCAGGTATTATTGCGTTGACTACACGGGCTATTCCGGCTATGACGCCGATTGCGACCAGACAAACTGCGATTGCAAAAAATAGCCAATCTGCTAACATCTATGAACGGCCCTCGTAGTTCAATGGACAGAATGCGGGCTTGCGGAGCTCGCGATAGAGGTTCGACTCCTCTCGAGGGCACCATTAATCATGAAACTAGGAGACCCTGTTGAAAATATTCCTCGCATCGGCCCGGCTTTTGCCAAAAAACTGAAGAAAATGAATCTCAAAACCTTGAGCGATTTGCTGTTTAATTTCCCGAAAAGCTACAAGGATTTTTCCAAGATTTCCCCGATCAAAAACATTAAGCTCAATGAAGAAAACTGCGTCCAGGGAAAAATCCTGGACATTGAACTGGAAAGAACCTGGGTTAAAAAAATGTCCCTGGTCAGGGCCTTAATCCAGGACCAAACCGCTTCCGTCCAGGCCATCTGGTTCAATCAGTCCTATTTGACAAACACCCTGAAAAAAGGAGAGGAAATTCTTTTGGCCGGCAAGGCCGTGATTAAAAGCGGAAGAATCTACCTTTACTCCCCCGCTTACGAAAAGGTTTCTCTTAAAGAAACCGTCCACATCGGAAGGATTGTTCCCGTTTACCAGGAAACGAAAGGATTGACTTCCAGATATTTCAGGTACATTCTGAAGCCCTTGCTCAGGGGCCTGGCGGACAAAATGCCCGAAACCCTGCCCGAAAAAATAAGGGAGGAGTACAAACTTCTTGATTTCAAAGAAGCGCTTTACCAGATTCACTTTCCCGACTCCATGGAAACGGCAAAAAAAGCCAGGCAAAGATTTTCTTTTGAAAATATCTTTTTCATCTCTCTTTTCAGCTGCAAGAAAAGAATGGAGAATAAAAAAGAAAAAGCGCCCTCAATACCCGTCAACCAAAATATTATTGACAGATTAACTTCTTCTCTCCCCTTCGAATTGACCAAAGACCAGAAAAAATCAAGCGAAGAAGTCCTGAAAGACATGGAAAAAACCTGGCCCATGAACCGGCTTTTGCAGGGCGACGTCGGTTCGGGAAAAACAGTAGTCGCCGTCATGGCTTCAATCAATGCCGTTAAAAACAAAAACCAGGTGGTGCTCATGGCTCCGACGGAAATCTTGACCAAGCAGCACTTCAAAACATTTTTCAATCTTTTAAAGGATTTCAATGTCAATATCGGGCTTTTGACCGGCAAAGAAGACAAATATTATTCCAAAAAATTGAAATCGGACACTATTGAAATTTCCAGGCAAAAACTCCTGGAAAAAACGCTGAAAGGGGAAATAGACATCCTTATCGGCACCCAAGCCCTGATTGCCCCGAAAAAGAAGAAAAAGTCGGAAAAAAAGATTCTCTTTAAGAGCCTGGGCTTGGTTGTCGTTGACGAACAGCACCGTTTCGGAGTGAAGCAAAGAGCCGCCTTGTCCGGCAAAAACCAGGACAAGATTCCCCACCTTCTTTCCATGACCGCCACCCCCATTCCCCGAAGCCTGGCTTTGACCGTCTGGGGAGACCTTGACCTTTCCCTCATCACTCAGCTGCCCAAGGGCAGGAAGAAAATAATCACCGAGGTCGTAACGGAAAAAGACAGGGAAAAGACGTATCAATTTATTGAAAAAGAGATTAAAAGAGGCGGCCAGGCGTTTGTCATCTGCCCGCGGATAGAAGCCAATGAGGACGAAACCGCGGAAATCAAAACAGTGGAGCAGGAATACGAAAAACTTTCCAAAGAAATCTTTCCCCGACTGAAGATAGAAATGCTTCACGGCAAAATGTCGGCCAAAGAAAAAGAAAAGAAAATGAAGGATTTCCGGGCCAAGAAATTCGATATCCTGGTTTCCACTTCGGTCGTTGAGGTGGGAATCGACATTCCCAACGCCACCGTCATGATGATTGAAGGAGCTGACCGCTTCGGACTGGCCCAGCTTCACCAGTTCCGGGGCAGAGTGGGAAGAAGCAACCAGCAGTCCTACTGCTTTCTTTTGACGGAATCGCTGAATCAAACCACCAGAGCAAGATTAAAGGCGATGATTAAATACGACAACGGATTCAAACTTTCGGAGATAGATTTGAAATTGCGGGGTCCGGGAGATTTCTTCGGGATAAAACAATGGGGATTGCCCGATTTTGCCATGTCTTTGATAAAAGACGCGGAGCTTGTTGAGAAAACCAGAAAAACAGCCGAGAGAATCCTTGCCGAAGACCCGGAATTGGAAAACTACCCGGACCTTAAAAGACGACTGGAAGCGTTTGAAGAAAAAATTCACTTGGAATAAAGGGTAATCAAGCTTACTTGGCTTCGGTTTAAAAATCTTAAGGGAAGAAAAGTATTGCCCAGCCCGCTGTCGATGTAGAGGCGGGTCTTTTCATTGAGATTAAACAATCCCTTGTCGTATTTCGCGAAAAGACCCTGGCCGGGAACGAAAACGGCGCCGAGAAAGGGCAATCTTACCTGACCGCCGTGGGTATGTCCGGACAGAATCAAATCAAAGCCCATTCCCTCTTGTTTAACGATTGGGAAAGCGTCATGGATTAAAAGCAAAGAAAAATTATCGTTTGGCTTTTCCAATTTCGCCGGGTCGGAATAATAGCCGAGGCCGTAAATATCAATCTCTCCATATTCCGCTTTATCTTCATCCAAAATCATTACGCCTCTTTTCATTAATTCTTGATTGAAGGTTTCCACGTCTTTGTGGCTCAAATCATGGTTGCCCGAAACATAATACATGGGCACATCGTTCAAGGCCAGAGAATCAATAAAAGAATAAACATAGGAGTAGTCTTTTATCTTCTCGTCAATCAGGTCTCCGGTCAAAACGATAATGTCCGGATTTTTTTCTTTTATTTTCCGGAAAATGCTTTCGGGAAATTCTTTGCCGTGCAAATCGGAAATCTGGACAACCCTTGTCTCTTTTTTAATTTTATCGCTCTCAATCGCCACTTCGTTGATTTTTGGAAAATTAACTTCAAAGAAAATATCCAAAAACAAAAGGATTAAAACAACAACGATTAAAATTTGAAAAAATTTGTTCATTGATTTTTTCTGACTTTGGGCGTAACCCAAAAGCCCATGTATTTACCGGTCAGCCAGTGCCACTGGGCATGAAGAGCGGGCAGGGCGCTGAAAAATATCATGACGAAAGGAATCAAAACCCATTGCAGAATCATAAACACGTATTTGAATCTTCCGTAATTAATCGGCTTGGGAGGAAGGAGAATCATGCTGACGTAAACGGAGCCGACCAGCCCTCCCATGGCTATGGTCAGGATATAACTGGTAATCTTGGGCAGGTTGTAGGAAATCAGGGTCTGGGAAAATTCCGGTCCACCCAGATACAAAGGCAACCAGCCCAGAAGGAAAATAAGGATTGAGGAAATCCCCCAGGAAACATGCCCCTCTATCAAATCAAATCCCAGAGCAAGCTTCTTTTTCCAGTCAATCTTCTTGTTCTTGATGCCGGCAAAAAGAAAATACGGCACCTCCCCCACCCCGTAAGCCCATCTTTTCTGCTGCTTGTAAATGTTCTTCAGGGTGGTCAAAAGATTTTTGTCGCAATTGGCATCCATGGAAATCGGATAATAAAGCGGCTGGACCCTGTAATCGCCGTCGTAATAAAAGAAGCATTGCCAGAAAATCCTTGAGTCGTCGGAAATAACGTTGGCCTGTTTGAATCCAACATCAACCAGGGCCTTGAAACTCATAGCATGGGAAGAAAAAGTAACCAGACGTTCGGGTCTTTCCTGGTTCATGGTATGCCAAAAAGTGGAAGAAAAAGCGAAAACCCGAGAAATGGACGGGGTCTGCCAGATATTGTTCAAATAGAGAGGAATAGGCTGATAGCTGGTTCTTAAGGGCTTTTCAGCGGTTAAGTAATAATAAGAAAGGCAGCTGAAGTACTTGGGATAAACCCAGGAATCAATATCCAGAGAAGAAATTATGATATTCTCGTAAGGAATATTAAGCGGGTCAATAATCAGTTCTTTGGCCTTTTTGGTGGCCCAAGCGTCGTTTGAGCCGTGGCCGGCGATTTCCCCGGGAAGACCGCGGGGATGCCAGGTAACCAAAAATTTAAAAAACTCGTCTCCGAATTGCTCCTGTATTTTTTGAGAAATAATTTGGGCATTTTCCTTGTCCGCTTCTTCACAGGCCAAAACCACTATCATTTTATCTTTGGGATAATCCGTTTTCAGCAAGTGTTGAAAAGTCTGCTCGACGATTTCCAACGGCTCTTTGTAGGTCGGAAAAACAACCAGATGGTAAATGTCTTTCCATGAATTCGCTTTGGGCCCGTTTTTGATGTCTTTCAATGATTCCAGCTTGGCAATCCAATCTTCTTTTTCGTTCTTTTTCATCTGGTCGTATCCGTATTTCAAATGGAAAGAGAAATAAACGGTGCGGAAAAGCCAGTAAGTATCGTAAATGATGATGAAAAAAGCCACCCCCACCGGCAGCTTAAAGGAGAAAAAAACCGCCGAAATTAAAATCAAAAAACTGATGAGCCCCACCAGCATCTCAAAAAAGCGGTACAAGCGCCTTTCTTTCTTATCAGCCAAATCCGAAGCTCTTCCGATTTTAAGATAATACTTGTCTTGCATTTGAGTGTGACCCTACAGGGAATCGAACCCTGATTACCAGATTGAAAATCTGGTGTCCTGACCGTTAGACGATAGGGCCGGATGCCATATTTATACCAGAATTGTTTAAAAAAAGCAATCGCGCTGATTAATGTTTAAAAACGGCTTTGGTCAGCCCGAAAGCGTCAGCATGCTTGGCATAAGCGAGCCAGGCATTGGTTCTCCCCCCCCCC
>JAQUOX010000016.1 GCA_028716905.1 Minisyncoccota bacterium | reverse complement strand
TTTACTTTGATTGAAATAGTGGTTTCGGTTTTTGTGATATCCATAGCCGTGGTGGGGGTTTTTCAGGCGACTACCAGGTACGTTCAGCAAACCAAGTTCGAAAAAGAGGCCTATGTGGCCGCTCTTTTGGGCCAGGAAGCCGTTGAAATCGTAAAGAATTTCCGGGACATCAACTGGATAGAGAGCAGCGATCCCCTTGACTGGAAGATTGGATTGACTTCCTGTTCTTCGGGTTGCGAGATTGATTACGATGACGCCGGTTTCACCGCCTGGTCCGGCAGCGGAAGATACTTATACATTGAAAACGCCAGCGGTTTGTACAAGTACCTGGCTTCTCCCGGAGCCAGCGATGTCAAGACCATTTATACGAGAAAGGTGACCATAACCGAAGTAGGGAGCGATGAATTGGACATAGTGGTTGATGTTTATTGGAGAACCAATACCATGACCGTGAAGGAAGACATATATAATTGGAAACAATAATTATGGAAAACAAAGGATTAACGTTGGTTGAATTATTGATATCTGTTTCCATTTTCGGAATTCTGGCCGTAGTTTTAATCGGCATTTTCGTGGCGGCCATAAATGCCCAGGCCTCGGTTCTTCAGAACCAGGAAATAATCGGCCAGGCCGGTTATGTTTTGGAATACATGGACAGGAGTATCAGAATGTCTTTAAGGGATACGGCCGGAGATTGTGTCGGTACCATTGACAAGAATTACAGTACGACTTCGGGAATAACTTTTCTGGCTTTTGACGCGGTGGCCGGAGATTACCGTTGCAAGCGTTTTTATCTTGAAAGCAATAAGATTAAAGAGCAAAAGTCAACCGATGAAACCGCTGCTAATTTCGGAACGGGCGTTGAATTGACCTCTTCCAAGGTCAAGGTTAACAGCTTGATTTTCAACGTTTTGGGAGACGTTATGGATACTGCCCAGCCCCAGGTTACGATTTTGATAAACATGGAGTCAGCCAACAGGAGGTTGATTCCATTGCCCGGTATAATTCTTCAGACAACCACATCCCAAAGGAATTTAAATATCAGTGAATAAAATTATGAAAAGCAGCAATCTTAAAAAAGGCGTTTCCCTGTATTTAATTATTGTGATTATTTCCGTTCTCTTGGCCGTGTCTTTGAATGTGGGGTCTTTAATCATCGGCGGGGCCCAGATTATAAAAGGAGCGTCCGATTCGGTAAAGGCATTTTGCGCGGCCGATACCGGGATAGAAGAGGCGCTGTATAACGCCAAAAACGGCACTTGTAACGACATCGTCAACGGAACCGTGGGAGGCGATTCCACCTATGTCTACAACGTTGATATTAGCGGAGCCGACTGCACGGATACGGGAACAATCATGCAGTCCGTCGGCGAATTCAAGCCCGGGCCAACCTCTTCAACCAAGAGAAAAATTAGCATTTCCTACTAAAAGCGGCAAAACATGAATAAAGAAGAGGCCAAAAAGAGGATAGAGAGGTTGCGAGAGCTCATTAATCGCTACCGTTATCTTTATCATGTTTTGGATAAGGAGGAAATATCTCCGGCCGCGCTCGATTCTTTGAAAAAAGAGCTTTTTGACTTGGAGCAGGAATTTCCCGAACTGATTACTCCCGATTCTCCCACCCAAAGAGTGGGAGGAAAACCCCTGGAGGGCTTTGAAAAATACGAGCATAAAAAAATGATGATTTCTTTTGACGACGCTTTTTCCAGGGAAGACATGGATAATTGGGAGAAGAGAAACTTCAAGTTGTTGACCGAAGAAGAAAAGAGGCAGGTTGATTATTATTGCGAACCCAAGCTTGACGGACTGGCGATAGAATTGGTTTATGAAAAAAGCGTTTTAAGGGTCGGGGCGACCAGGGGGGACGGCAGAATGGGGGAGAACGTTACCCAAAACATCAAAACCATAGAAGCTCTTCCCTTGAAGCTGAGGGGAAAAGAGGATGTGGTCGAAGAATTAAGGAAAAAAAATCTCGGAGAAATAGCCGGTTTTATTGAAAAGAACGGGTTCAAAGAAGTGATTGTCAGGGGCGAAGCGATTATTACCAAAAAGGATTTTGAAAAAAGCAACAAAGAAAGAGAGAGGCAGGGCCTTCCTTTGTACGCCAATCCGAGAAACCTGGCCGCCGGGTCAATTAGGCAGCTGGACCCGCGGGTCGTCGCTTCCCGGAATCTTGATGCCGACGTTTATGATTTGATTTCCGATTTGGGACAGAAAACCCATCAGGAAGAGCACTTCATCCTCCGGACCCTGGGATTTAAAACCAACAATAAGCATAACAGGCTTTGTAAGAACTTGGACGAGGTTTTTGCTTTTTACGATGTTTGGAAAGAGAAAAGAAACAATCTTCCTTACGAGATCGACGGGATAGTGGTTTCAATCAACGATAATCGGATTTTTGAAAACCTGGGAGTGGTGGGAAAATCGCCCCGGGGAGCCATTGCCCTGAAGTTCCCCTTGATTGAAGCGACGACAATAGTTGAAGACATTGAAGTTCAGGTTGGCCGCACCGGAGCCATGACCCCGGTGGCAATCTTAAAGCCGGTTGATGTTAATGGAGCAACCATCACCAGAGCGACTTTGCATAACGAAAGAGAAATAGAGAGATTGGGGCTGAAAATAGGGGACACGGTGGTGGTGGGAAGAGCGGGAGACGTTATTCCCGAGATAGTCAAGGTTTTTCCCGAACTGAGAACCGGCAAGGAAAAGAAGTTCAGGATGCCCCTTTTTTGTCCTTCCTGCGAAACCCGGCTGGTCAAATCAGAGAAGGAGGTTATTTGGAGGTGCCCCAACCCCGGTTGTTTTTCCAGAAGAAGCAAGTATTTCAACCATTTTGTTTCCCGGGGGGCTTTTGACATTGAAGGCTTGGGCCCGAAAATAATTGAAAAGCTGATGGATGAAGGCTTGGTTTTGGACCCGGCGGATTTGTTTGGTTTGAAAAGCGGAGACCTTATTCCCCTGGAAAGGTTCGGAGAAAAATCGGCGGAAAAAATCGTGGGAGCGATTCAGAAAAAGAAGAAGTTGCCTTATCATAGGTTTCTTTACGCCTTGGGCATCAGGAACGTCGGGCAAAAAACCGCCCAGGACTTATCGCAGCAATTCGAGTCGATTAAGGATTTAGAGAGAGCCTCTTTAAAAGAATTGGAAGAAATCAAAGATGTCGGTCCGGTCGTGGCCAGGTCAATTTATGAATGGTTCCGCGACGAAGAAAATCTGGCTTTTCTTGAAAAATTAAAAAACAAAGGCGTGGGATATGAAAAAAGCAAAAAGACAAAGGGAAAACTTAAGGGCTTGAATTTCGTAATTACCGGAACCCTTAAGAGTTTGAGCAGGGAAGAGGCCAGGGAAAAGATAGAAGAAGAGGGGGGAGAAGTTTCTTCGTCCGTTTCCCGGAGTGTTGATTATCTGGTTCTGGGAGAAAATGCCGGCTCCAAATACGACAAAGCCAAACAACTGGGCATAAAGATTCTGAGAGAAAAAGAATTTTTAAAAATATTATGACTTTTCCGAAACTAATCAAGTTTGACTGGGTTTTAATCGGGGCGAGCGTCGCGCTTTCTCTTTTGGGCCTGGCCTCCATTTACAGTTCGTCCGTCCTGGGCCAGGATTTCGCCAATCTTTACAAGCAATTGTTTTTTCTTTTTTTGGGCCTGATTCTGATGTTTTTAATGAGTTTTTACGACAACCGGAACTTTAGGGAAAATCCCTTTTTAATCCTTTCTTTTTATTTCCTCTGTCTCGTTTTTTTAGCCGGTCTTTTCTTTTTCGCTCCGGAAATCAGGGGCATTAAGTCGTGGTACCGGCTGGGGATTTTCTCTTTTGACCCTATTGAGCCGACCAAGCTGGCCCTGATTTTGATTTTGGCCAAATATTTTTCCAAAAGACACATTGAACTGTATAATCTCAAGCATATAATAGCTTCGGGTATATACGTCGCCATTCCCGCCATTTTGATATTTTTTCAGCCCGAGTTCGGTTCGGTCATCATCATTTTAAGCATCTGGCTGGGGATTCTTTTGGTTTCCGGAATAAAAATACGCGAGTTTGCAATCCTGGCCCTGGTTTTCGTTCTTTTTTTAGGATTAACCTGGACATTCCTTTTAAAGGACTACCAGAAAGACAGAATTTTTAGTTTTGTCGCCCCCCAGGAAGATCCTTTGGGCCGGGGCTGGAGCCAGAATCAGGCTAAAATCAGCATCGGTTCGGGCGGATTAATAGGGCAGGGCATGGGCAACGGCTCGCAAACCCAGTACGGCTTTCTTCCCGAAGCTCAAACCGACTTTATTTTTTCGGCCATTGCCGAAGAGACCGGATTTGTCGGCGTCCTTTTCCTGTTCTCCTGTTTTTCCCTTATTTTGTTAAGGACGATAAAAATAGCCCTTAACGCCCGGTCTAATTTTTCCCGGCTCTTTGCCTGCGGTTTGGCTTTCAGTATATTTGCCCAGGTAATCGTCAGCGTCGGCATGAATTTGGGGCTTTTGCCGGTGGTGGGCATTCCTCTTCCCCTGGTTTCTTACGGAGGAAGCAACTTGATATTTACTTTTATCGGTTTGGGCATCCTGGAAAACATGAAAATGACCGAATCTTAATGATTGATTTTGTCAACCCTTGACATTTTTTGCGATTGTTGATAGTATAACAATACGTTTTAATAAGGATTACTTAAGAATATCTTGACTATAGACTTTTTCTGCTATTAATTTTTTAATCGTTCCCCCTTAAAAATTGAGAAAGAGGGCATTTTTTTGTTGCAATGCCTTAATTAGTTTTCAAAAACCATGAAAAACAAAGTCAAGGATTTTTCCAAAAGCCGAATCTCTTACCCTTTGCCCAGTTTGATTTTCTTGCAGCAGGAAAGCGGGAGACAATTTTGGGAAGAAGAACTGAAAGATTTGTTCGCCGAGATTTCTCCGGTGAGGGATTATACGGGGAAAGAGCTCGAGCTTTATTTTTTAGATTATAAGCTGGGAAAGTCCAATTATCCTTCTGGCTTTGACGCAAAAGAAAACAATGATTCGTATTATTCCCCCTTAAGGGTGAGGACCAAGCTGGTCAACCTGAAAACAAAAAAATCCCAGGAGCAGGAGATATTTTTCGGCAATTTTCCTCTTTTAACCGAAAGAGGAACTTTTGTTTTAAACGGGGTGGAAAGAGTGGTTGTTTCCCAGCTTATCCGTTCTCCGGGAGTATTTTTTCCTTTGAACATTAATCGGGGGAAAAGGTGCTTTGCGGCAAAGATTATTCCCGGCCGGGGCTCTTGGCTTGAATTCGAAACCGAACATACCGGAGTTATCAACGTTAAAATAGACAGAAAAAGGAAGGTTCCGGCCACCACTGTTCTCAAGGCCCTGGGAGGATACAGCGAAAACGACATCAGGGATATTTTTGTTCCTTTCGATACGGGAGAGACAAAATATATTGAAGAAACCCTGAAGAAAGACCAAGCCAAGAATCAAGAGGAAGCTCTTTTGGAAATTTATCAAAGACTAAGGTCGGGAGAAATGGCCAACCCCGATTCGGCTCGAGAGCTCATTTTCAACATGTTTTTTAATTTTGAGAGATATGACTTGTCCAAAGTGGGCAGGTATAAGATGTGGTCACGTCTCCCGGAATTAAAACCCAAGACCGACAAAGGCATATCCAAAGAAGCCAGGGTTTTGTCAATCCAGGACATTATCGGAGTATTAAAAGAGATTATCAGGATGAATAACGACCCGTTGTCCCATCCGGACCAGATTGACCATTTGGGGAACAGGAGGGTAAGGAATTTTTCAGAGCTTTTATCAAGCAAGCTGAGGGTGGGTTTGGCCAGAATGGCGAGAATCATCAAAGACAGGATGTCTACCCTGGAATTCGAGAATCTGAACCCGAGCCAGCTGGTCAATCCCAGGCCTTTCATGGCCCAGGCCAATCAGTTTTTTACCGCCAGCCAATTTTCCCAATTCATGGATAACGTCAATCCTTTATCCGAACTGGAGCACAAGAGGCGATTAACGGCTACCG
The DNA here is from genome assembly GCA_028716905.1 of Minisyncoccota bacterium. Taxonomy (GTDB): domain Bacteria; phylum Patescibacteriota; class Minisyncoccia; order Minisyncoccales; family Minisyncoccaceae; genus Microsyncoccus. Next base: position 5,736 of record JAQUOX010000016.1, on the reverse strand, counting down.
GGCCCGGAGGGTTAACCAGAGAAAGAGCCGGTTTTGACGTCAGAGACGTACAGCCATCCCACTATGGAAAAATTTGTCCCATCCAAACTCCGGAAGGTCCCAATGTCGGGCTGGTTACTCATTTGGCTTTGTACGCGCGCATTAACCCTTACGGATTTTTGGAAACCCCGTATTTTAAAATGGAAAAAAACAAACTTTCCAAAGATGTCTATTATTTGGACGCCAATGCGGAAGAGAGATACAATATCGCTCCGGCCAGCATTGTTTTAAAGGAAGACGGGAAAATCAAGGAAGAAAGAGTGGAAGCCCGGATTAAAGGAGAAGCGGGGGAAACAGAAAAAGAAAAGATTGATTTTGTTGACGTTTCGCCCCAGCAATTTACTTCCGTCGCCACTTCTCTTATACCTTTTTTGCAGAACGACGACGCCAACAGGGCCCAGATGGGCTCCAATATGCAAAGACAGGCAGTGCCCTTGGTCAATCCCGAAGCGCCGTTGGTGGGCACGGGACTGGAGCCTTACGTGGCCAGGGATTCGGGGCAGTTGATTTTAGCTGAAGAAGGGGGAGAGGTGGTTAAGGTGGACTCCAAAGAAATCAAAGTCAAAGGAAATTCGGGAACTACGGCTTATCCTTTGAGAATTTTTGACCGAACCAATCAGTACACCTGTTTCCATCAGAGAGCGGCGGTTAACAAGGGGGACAAGGTCAAGAAAGGAGACATTCTGGCCGAAGGGGGTTCGATTTCCCAAGGAATGCTGAGTCTGGGAAGAAACCTTCTGGTAGCTTTTATTTCCTGGAGGGGAAATACTTTTGAAGACGCCATTGTCCTGTCCGAGCGCCTGGTGAAAGAAGATGTTTTTACCTCTGTGCATATTGAAGATTTTTTCTGCGACGTCCGGGAAACGAAACTGGGGCCGGAAATAACCACGGCCGACATTCCCAACGTGGGAGAAGACAAACTGAAGGACCTTGACGAAGAGGGAATTGTCAGAATCGGAGCCGAGGTCGGGCCCAATGATATTTTGGTGGGAAAGATTTCTCCCAAAGGGGAAGCGGAACTAAGTGCCGAAGAACGTCTTTTAAGGGCGATTTTCGGAGAAAAAGCCAAGGAAGTCAAAGACACTTCTTTGAGGCTGGAGCACGGAAAAAGAGGCAGGATTACCGACGTCAGGGTGTTTGCCCGAAGCGAGGGCTATAGTTTGGACCCAGGCGTGATAAAAAGAATCAGGGTAAGGGTGTCGGAAGTGAGGAAAATAAAAGTGGGGGATAAATTGGCCGGCAGGCACGGGAACAAAGGCATTATTGCCAAGATTCTTCCGCCCGAAGAAATGCCCTTTTTGGAAGACGGGACCCCGGTTGACATAATCCTCAACCCTTTGTCTGTCGCTTCCAGAATGAATCTGGGACAGATTTTGGAAACGCATTTCGGACTGGCGGTCAAGAAGCTTGGATATTACGCCGCTACTCCTTCTCTGTCCGGAGCTCACGAAAAAGAAATCAAGGAAGAATTGAAAAGCGCCGGCTATCCCGAGGACGGAAAGCTGACTTTAATGGACCCGGAAACCGGAGAGTCCTTACCGGAGAAAATAACCGTCGGATATATTTATATGATGAAGCTGGCCCATATGGTGGAGGATAAAATCCACATGCGCTCCATTGGTCCTTATTCCTTGATTACCCAGCAGCCTTTGGGGGGAAAAGCCCAGTTCGGCGGCCAGAGATTCGGCGAAATGGAGGTTTGGGCCCTTGAAGGTTATGGGTCGGCCTATACCCTTCAGGAAATGCTGACCATTAAGTCCGATGACGTTTTGGGAAGAGCCACCACCTACGAATCCATTCTCAAAGGAGAGAAAATCAAGAACCCGAACATTCCCGCTTCTTTCAATTTATTGATAGCCGAGCTGAAAGCCCTTTCTTTGAACGTGATTATCAAGGGGAAAATAGAGGAAGATTAATTAATTTAAAGAAATATGTTTGTTTCCGACTTAGAATCAATTAAAATCAAGCTGGCTTCGGGGGAAGAGGTTTTAGATTGGTCTTATGGAGAGGTAACCAAGCCGGAAACCATAAATTACAGGACCCAGCGACCGGAAAAAGACGGTTTGTTCTGCGAAAAGATTTTTGGTCCGACCAAGGACTACGAATGTTTCTGCGGAAAGTACAAGCGGGTGAGGTACAAGGGAATAATCTGCGACCGTTGCGGAGTGGAGGTTACCAAATCATCGGTGAGAAGAGAAAGAATGGGGCACATCAAGCTGGCCAGCCCGGTTTCCCACATCTGGTTTTTGAAAGGAATTCCTTCAAGAATAGGAATGGTTTTGGGTATTTCTCTGAATAAAGTTGAAGAAGTCATTTATTTCATTTCCTACATCGTCACCAAGGTTGATGAAGAAATAAAAGAAAAGATATTGAAAGAAATTGAGGAAGAATTCAAGATTAAAAGCAAGGACCTGAAGAATCAAGGCCGGGACGACATTAAAAAGGCCCTGGAAGACCTGAAGCAGGCCAAAGAAAGAGCCAAGCAGGAAGTTGTCTCCATTAAGTCCATGGTTGTTTTGAGCGAAATCGATTATCACCGCCTTTCTTTGAAATACGGAGAAATGTTCGAGGCCGGTACGGGAGCGGAAGTAATCAGGGAAATTTTCCAGAAAATAAATTTGGACGCGGAAATTGAGAAAATAACAAAAAGGCTTTCGGAAAAAAAGATAACCGAAGAAAAAAGAAACCTCTTGAGAAGATTAAAGATTTTTCAGGAAATGAAGCATTCCAACGTCAGGCCGGAGTGGATGTTTATCGATGTTCTGCCGGTTTTGCCGCCAGATTTAAGGCCCATGGTTCAGTTGGATGGAGGAAGATACGCTTCTTCCGATTTGAATGATTTGTACAGAAGGGTGATTAACCGAAACAACAGACTGAAGTATCTGCTGGAAATCGGCGCTCCGGATGTTATTGTGAGAAACGAAAAGAGAATGCTTCAGGAAGCGGTTGACGCTTTGATTGACAATAAAATGAGAAAGGGAACCACCACCCAGGCCAGTACCGGAGGTAAAAGACTGTTGAAGAGCTTGTCCGACATGCTTCAGGGAAAACAGGGAAGGTTCAGGCAGAACCTGCTGGGCAAGAGAGTTGACTATTCCGGCCGAAGCGTGATTGTGGTCGGGCCCAATTTGAAGCTGGACCAGTGCGGAGTGCCCAAGAAAATGGCCTTGGAACTGTTTAAGCCCTTTGTGATTAAAAAAATATTGGAAAAGGAATGGGCTTTCAATGTCAGGGGAGCCTCAAGATTGATTGAAGAAGAAACGGACGAAATTTGGGGCTGTTTGGAAGAGGTGGTTAAAGAAAAATTGGTTCTTTTGAACCGCGCTCCCACCTTGCATCGTTTGGGGGTGCAGGCCTTCCATCCGATTCTTATCGAGGGCGAAGCCATTCGTCTGCATCCTTTGGTCTGCACGGCTTTTAACGCCGATTTTGATGGAGACCAAATGGCTATTCATGTTCCTTTGTCGGAAGAAGCCCAGTCCGAATCCAGGGAAAGAATGCTTTCCAGTGTTAATTTGCTCAAGCCCTCAACCGGAGACCCGATTATGATTCCAACCAAGGACATGATTTTGGGTTGTTATTATTTAACCAAGATTATTGCTGGATTGAAAGGGGAGGGCAAAACGTTCAGCTCTTTCAAGGAAGCCCTTATCGCCTATAATTTGAAAAAGATTGATTTAAGGACAAGCATAAAAGTGCTGACTGCAGAAGGGTTTTTGGAAACCAGCGTCGGCCGGATAATATTTAACGAGGTTCTGCCCGAAGGTTTTGATTACCAGAACGAAACCATGGATTCAAAGAATACGAAAAAAATGATTAACCGGATAGTGGACATCTATGGAAACGAAGCGTCCGAAACCTTGGACAAGATAAAAGACCTGGGATTCAGGTTTGCCACCAGATCGGGCATTACCTGGGGTATGGATGATTTGACGGTTCCCGTAGAAAAGCAGGGCCTGATAAACAAAGCCGAAGAAAAAATCAGGGTGGTTGAGGATTATTACGAGAAGGGTCTTTTGTCCCGGGAAGAAAAAGCCAATCAGGTTATTGAAATCTGGAAAAAAGTAAAAACGGAAATTGAGAAATTGGTTCCTTTGGCCATTTCTTCCAAGAGCCCGGTGTTTTCAATCGTTGATTCCGGTTCCCGGGGTTCCTGGTCTCAGCCGGTGCAGATGGCCGGAATGAAGGGCTTGGTCGCCAATCCGGCCGGAAGGATTATCGAGCTGGCCATAAAGAACTCGTTTAAAGAGGGTTTTGACGTGTTGGAGTATTTCATTTCCACTCACGGGGCGAGAAAAGGCACGGCCGATACCGCCCTGAGGACCTCCACTTCCGGTTATTTGACTCGTCGATTGGTGGATGTGGCCCATGAGGTTATAATCAACGAGGAGGATTGCGGTGACAAAGAAGGGCTGGTCGTTTCCAGAAAAGAGGCCGACGAAATAAACGAGGATTTCGTCCATAAGATTTACGGCCGGGTTTCCATGGAGAAAATAACGGACCCGGAAACTCAGGAAGTGCTGATTAAAACGGGAGAAATAATTAGCTTGAAGAAGGCCTTGAGAATAAAAGAACTGAACATTCAGGAATTGAAAGTGCGCTCCCCCTTGACCTGCAAATGCAAAAGAGGAATTTGCCAGAAATGTTACGGCTTGGATTTGGGATGGAAAAGATTAATTGATGTCGGCGAGGCGGTCGGCGTGGTGGCTGCCCAGGCCATTGGCGAACCGGGAACCCAATTGACCATGAGAACCTTTCATACCGGAGGCGTGGCCGGAGAAGCGGACATCACCCGCGGTTTGCCCAGGGTGGAAGAGGTCTTTGAAAAAAGAGTGCCCAAAGGCGAGGCGGAAGTGTGCATTAAGGACGGCAAGGTGATTGAGCTTAAGGAAAAAGAGGGAATCATCAAGGTGATGGCCGTTAAAGAAAGCGATTCAAAGAAAAAAGCCGAAGAAGCGATTGAATACAATATTTCTCCCAACATTGAGATTCTGGTTAAAGAAGGGGATATGATAAAGAAGGGAGAGCCCTTGACGGCCGGCTCGCTTGACCTTAAAAAGCTGTTTAAGCTGATTGGGACAAGAGCCACCCAAAAATACATTATCAAGGAAATCCAAAAGGTTTATGTTTCTCAGGGTGTTTCCATCCACGACAAGCACGTTGAAGTGATTGTCCGGCAGATGTTCTCCAGGGTGAAGATAAAAGACCCGGGTGACAGTTTTTTCGCTCCCGAAGAAGTAATTTCCAGGGCGGTTATGCTGGAGAGCAACGAAGAGCTGGTAAAGGAAAAGAAAAAGCCGATAGAAACAGAAGACGTTATCTTGGGAATCTCCAAGGTTGCCCTGAATACCGACAGCTTCCTTTCTGCGGCATCGTTCCAGGAAACTTCCCGTGTCTTGATAGAGGCCTCTTTGAGGGGAGAAGAAGACAAGCTGAGAGGGTTGAAAGAAAACGTAATTATTGGTAAACTGGTTCCAATAGGCACAGGGAGAAAGAACAAATAATTTTTTTTCGAACCATGAAAAAAAAGAAAAAAGCCAAGCCGGTTTCCAAAAAAAACAACAAACCCTTAATAGAAAAACCCAAACTGACTTTTACCTTAAGCGACGAAGTTAAAAAATATATTTTATCTGCGCTTTGTTTTCTCTTGGCCATAATTTTTCTTTTTTCTTTCGGTAATCAGGCGGGATTTGTCGG
>JAQUOX010000015.1:6511-13372 GCA_028716905.1 Minisyncoccota bacterium | reverse complement strand
CCACCGGAGCGAAATCAATGTTTATCCCCAGGGAAGACAATTCTTCGGCGATAATCAAAGCGTTCTCTTTCGTTTTTTCCGGGTCTTCTTTCCCCATTTCCTGGGCGCTGGGAATGTTAACGAAGCCATATTTTTCCTTAAGGCGGTTGATTAATCCTCCTTCGGCGTCAACGGCCACGAACAAAGAGGGGGAGGCGAGGGCCCTCAAGTCAACAATCAGTTTTTTCGTCTGTTCCGGGTCAACGATGTTTCTGGGGAATTGTTTGGTGGGCACGTCCCGGTCAAAAAGAATAACCCCGCCCAGGTTGTATTTCTTGATTTCTTTTACGATATTTGAGTCGTTATTCACTTCCGTTCCCCGAAAACCCAGGATAAGCATCTGACCGATTTTTTGTTTTAAAGCGTCGTTTTCTTTCTTTTCTTCGTAAAGCTTGGGAGCGAAGAGAACAAAGATTACCATGGCGATTAATAAGATTTTGAATATATTTTTCATTTTTTTACAAAATTACAATTTTTATTGCTGCATTTTATCTTTTTGTTTTTCTCCACCAGCAGGGAATTGCATTGGGGACACCTTTCTCCGGTGGGCCGGTACCAGGAAGCGAAATCGCACTGGGGCCAATTGGAACAGCCGAAGAACATTTTCCCCTTTTTTGTTCTCCTCATGATTATTTCTCCCTGTTCGCACTGGGGGCAGGTGATGCCAGTTTTTTTGTTTTTTTCTTCAAGCGATTCGGTATGTTTGCATTCCGGGAATCCGGAACAGCCCAGGAATTCCCCGTAGCGGCTCCTTTTTACCAAAAGCGGTTTTCCGCACAAGGGGCAGTTTTTTCCGGTCGGTTTTTGCTCCAGGGGTTTTTTCTCCACCTCTTTATACTTCTGTTCCAGTTTTTTCTCAAAAGGAAAATAGAAGGCCTGGAGGAGCTTAATCCAGTCCCTTTTTCCGGCCGCGATTTCGTCCAGGTCTTTTTCCATCTCCGCCGTGAACTTTACGTCCACGATTTCCGGGAAATGCTCGGCCAGCAAGTCGTTTACCGCGAACCCGGTTTCGGTCGGCTCAAACCGTCTCTCCTGGTTTTTCTGGACGTAATTCCTTTTTTGAATGGTGAAAATGATGGGAGCGTAGGTGGAAGGCCTGCCGATTTCATTGTTTTCCAGTTCTTTGATTAAGGAGGCCTCGTTGTATCTGGCTTTGGGTTTGGTAAAGTGCTGGAAGGGCTTGAGCTCTTTCAGTTCCAGCGGCTCTCCTTCTTCCAGATGAGGGATTTCTTTTTCTTCGAATTTCATGGGATAGATTTTAAGGAAGCCGTCAAATTTCATTTGCGACCCGGTTGTTGTAAAAGAGTCTTTTTCTTGAGAATCGACGTCGATTTTAACGGAGTCGAAAACCGCCTCTTTCATCTGGCAGGCGACAAATCTCGTCCAGATTAATTTATAAAGTTTGGCTTGGCGTTCTTCCAGGTCCGGTTCATTCTCAATGTTAGTCGGCCGGATTGCTTCGTGGGCCTCCTGGGCTCTTTTTCTCGTTTTGAATCTTCTCGGATTGTCCAGAGAATAATTTTTGCCGAACTGCTTTTCAATGAAATTTTTGGCCGTCAGCAACGACTGGCCGGAAAGATTGAAGGAATCGGTTCGGTGATAGGTGATGTACCCTTTTTCATAGAGCTCCTGGGCGACCCTCATGGTCAGGGAAGAGGAGAAGCCGAGGCGCTTTGACGCTTCCTGCTGCAGGGTTGAGGTGGTAAACGGGGGCAGGGGCGTTCTTTTAATCACTTTTTTCTCTATTTTCCGCACCTTGTATTTTTTGTCTTTCAGTCCGTCGATTATGCTTTGGGCTTCCTTTTCCGACTTAATGCCCTGCTTTTCCAGCTTTTTCCCTTTGATTTTCATTAGTTCGGCTTCCAGATTTTTGTCAAAAAGGCCGGCGATGGACCAGTATTCCTCCTGTTTGAAGTTCTGGATTTCTCTTTCCCTCTCCACGATTAATTTCAAGGCCACCGACTGGACTCTTCCGGCGGAAAGCCTTCTGGCTATTTTTTTCCATAAAAGGGGAGAGAGCTTGTAGCCGACGATTCTGTCCAGGGCTCTCCTGGCCTGCTGAGCGTTGACCAGATTGATATCCAAGAGCCCGGGTTTTTTAATGGCCCGTTCAATCGCTTTCTCGGTTATCTCGTGAAAATCAATCCTCTGGTAGTCCTTGTCTTTGCCCAAGTTGAGGATTTCAATCAAATGCCAAGCAATGGCTTCTCCTTCCCGGTCGGGGTCGGTGGCGATGTATACCAGATCGGCCTTGGCCACTTCTTTTTTGAGCAGGTTGACGTTTTTTCTGGCCTTGGTGGGAACAACGTACTTGATTTTGAAATTGTCTTCCAGGTCAATGCCCAAGGAGCTTTTGGGAAGGTCTCTGACGTGGCCGTAAGAAGATAAAACTTTGAATTTGTTGCCTAAAAAGGCCCCGATGGTTTTTGCTTTGGTGGGGCTTTCGACGATTATCACGCTGTTGGTTTTACTGGTCATTGGCAGTCGCTTCCTTTATTGTTTTTAAGATGTCATCCATTCTCTGCCGGAGAATTTCTTTTTCTTCGCGGCTGAATTTTTTCAAAACCGCTTCTTCCAACTCTTTGTTTTTAAAGCTTTCGTCTTCGGAGTCAATGCCGACTCTGATGCGAGTGAAGTCCCGGGTTTTTATTTCGTCGATTATTGACTGGACCCCTTTGTGGCCGGCCGATGAGCTGTCCCTGCTTACTTTTGTTTCTCCCAGATTTACGTCGGCTTCGTCGTGGACGACGAACAGGCTTGAGGGAGAAAGATTAAACTTGGCTAAAAGCTGTTTTACGGCTTTTCCGGAATCGTTCATAAAAGTCCGGGGCTTGGCCAGAACAATACCTTCTTTCTCGGTGATTAAGGCGTTTGTTTTTTTATCCAATTCAAAATCGGCGAATTGGTTGATTTCGGCGAACTTGTTAATCAAGCAAGACCCGAGATTATGTCTTGTCCCCTTATATTTCTCTTCCGGGTTTCCCAAACCCACGATTAAAATCATATTTTCTTCATTATACTTATTTTTATTGATTAGTAAACACGGCCTTTTTTATTTCCTTAAAAGTGCTATAATGGAGCAATCAGCATAAAAGCATCAATATGGTCAGCCAATTTCCCAAGTATCTTTTTTTTCTTTTCGTTTTTCTCCTGGCTTTTTCTTTCTTTGTTCCCGTATCAATGGCCGGGAAAGCGCTGTTAATTGTTTTTGTTCTTTCGCTTTTGCTTTTCCAAATCAAAGAATCGCCGAAATCAAGGGAAGTTGTTTTAAAGGGGGGATTAAGCGGAAAACTGATTGTCGTTTTTCTCCTGCTTTCTCTTTTTTCCCTGGCTTTTTCCAAAAACGTCACCCAGAGCTTTTTCGGCAAGACCGAAGGGCTTGATTCATTTTTCTTTTTAAGCGCCCTGGCACTCGTTTTCTTTTTTTCCGCAAATGTTTTTAAAAGGAAAGAAGACATTAAGACCGCTTTCTTTTTGTTTTTATCAAGTTCGGCCCTTTCTTCGATTTTGTTGTTTTTCAGGGGGCCTGGGAGCGTTGAATCTTTGGCTTTGGCGGCTTCCTTGGCCCTGGGCATTTCTCTTTATTCTCTTTTCTCCCGAAGGAAAAAATCGGAGATGATTGTTTTCGGAATTTTTTCTCTGCTGTTTTTCGGCGCTTTATTGTTTATCGGTTTTAAGCTTGCCTGGCTGGCGGTTTCTCTTTTCGCTTTTTTCATTTTTTGGAAAAAGGCCAGAGAAAACGATTTTCATTTGAATAATCGCCGGGTCGTTCTGTCTTTTTTGTGCTTTGCTCTGGTGTTAAGTGTTTTCTTCCTGCCCAGCCTTGTTCCGCCGAAGTTTTCTTTTTCCAGCAAAATTTCTCTGGAGAGCAGCCGGGACATATCTTTAAAATCGGTTTCTCGCGACATTAAGAGTTTCGTTTTGGGTTCGGGTCCGGCCACTTTCAATTATCAATACGCCTTGTACAAAGACAAAGTTTTGAGCCAGGTGGTGGTGGAACAGAGCGCCTCCGGTTTTTTGACGATTTTAACCGAGCTCGGGCTTTTGGCTTTTTTTGTTCTGGTTTTCGTTTTCCTTTCCTTTTTAAAGAAAGGCCTGCGTACTTTCCTGAACGACGACTCGGAGATAAAGGACATTGTTTTTCTGGCGGTTTTCAGCATTTTTGTTTTAATGATTGTCCACGGGCTTGATTTGATTTTGCTCGTTCTTTTGTTCGCGCTGCTCGGCTTTGGAGAAAGTTTTTCCGAAAAGGAAAACAGGATTTCTTTCAAATGGCTGATTGTCGTCGCTTTGGTTTTCATTTTGATGAGCATCGGGTTCTTTAAATATTTCACTGCCGAGAATCTGGCCCGGAAAGCCATCGAGGATTACAACAACCAAGACATTGATGCGGCCATCGTTAAAATGGACAAAGCGGCCAGAACTTTCAACTATTCCGATTATTACGTCGGCCTGTCCCAGCTTTATCTTTTGAAAGCCAGCGATATTTTCAACAACAACTGGACCCTGGATGATGATATAGAAAAACAGCTTCAGGAAAAGCAAAGCAATCTGCGGGACGTCGCTTCCCAGGCGGAAGCAATCGCTCAATTCGCTTCCAGGATTGATCCCGGGAATTTTATCGTCTGGCAGAATCTGGGGTTGGTTTACGAAAACACCAGCTTCCTCATTGAAGACAAGACCGACCAGGCCCTGGAGGCTTATGACAAGGCGGAAGAGCTTTCTCCCGACAACTTCCTGATTTATCTGGCCCGGGCAAGAATCTACGAAAGGAAAGGGGACAAGGAAAAGGCCTTAAAAGAATACCAAAGCGCCTTCGATATATATCCCTCCTATCAGGGGCTGCCGGAGAAGATAGAAGGCCTTGGGGGTTGACAGATGTTTATATTTATTATATACTATAAACATAGCACATTTAGAGGTGAAAAATGAGCAGATTCTATGCAGTAATTGATTTCAGCGGCACCCTTGCCGTTGTGGACGAAAAGAGAACTTTCCAGAGATGCGCTCAAGCAACGGGACTGGGAGCGGAAGCATTAATGGAATTAACGATTCGTCCGGACCCGACGAAGTTTGACCAAGCCACAATGGCTGCCTGCGACAGCATCATCGCTGATGAGATTCGGCAGGCCGTGCCCATTGCCGGCATTAAAAAGGCCATAGTGGTTCTGAAGCAGCACCACTATACCGTTGTCATTTCTTCCAACGGTTTGGGCTGGGCCATTAAGCAATGGCTTCGCGATAACGGATTGAACAGGTATGTGAGTCTTGTTTACGGCCGCGAGGACGGAAGCAAGGACAAGCATTTCGAGCACCTGGCCAGGACTGAGGATGTCGACGAGTGGCTTTACATCGCCGACAGCCCCAAAGATTTTTCTCCGCTTGTCCAGTGGACCGGCGTGAAAAAAGTCGCGGTCAACGTCAGGAAGGGAGAATCTTATCCCAAAGAAGTAGTGCTCTTTTACGAGCCGCTTTCAGCAGAAATCATCCAGTCAGTCGCCATCGGAGGTTAAAACCTCCTTTTTTGTTTGCCTAAGCGAGCCATAATTGCTATAATACGCATATATATGGAAAAATATTTTCCCAAAGCGGAAAAAGACGTTGCCTTGAATGCTTATTCCACTTTCCGGATCGGCGGGAAAGCCAGATATTTAATCAGGGTTTCCGACAAAGAAGAACTGGAAGAGGCGGTTAAAAAGTCATGGGAATTGAAAATCCCTTTTTATATTTTGGGGGGCGGCAGCAACACCCTGATTTCGGATAAAGGGTTTGACGGACTGGTAATAATCTTCAAAAAACAAAAGCCCGATGTTTTTGTTGAGGAAAAAGGCGATTTCGGAACAATTGAGACCGATGCTTCCACCCCTCTTTCTTTTTTGGTCGGACATTTGGATGGTTTTACGGGGCTGGAATGGGCCATCGGCATACCCGGAACCCTGGCCGGAGCGATTAACGGGAATGCCGGAGCTTTTGACGAATCGATTGCCGATTCGATTGAGAGCGTGGAAGTTTTGGAGGCGGGCAAAGAGATTAAGAAAAAAGAATTAAGTAAAAAAGAATGCGGTTTCGATTACCGGACCAGTATTTTTAAGAGCAATCCCCGGTTGGTAATTCTTTCCGCCAGGTTGAAGCTTAAAAAAGGGGACAAGGAAAAAATAAAAGAGAAAATAAAGGAGAATTTGGAGAAAAGGAGGGACCATCCTCCGGGTTTTTCCCTGGGTTCCGTTTTCAAGAATTATTACGGAGAGGTTGACCAAGCGATTGTCAAAAAATATCCTCAGATAAAAAATTTTCAGGAGAAAAAAGGTTTTGTTCCGGCCGGATTTTTAATCGAGGAGTGCGGCCTTAAAGGAACAAGAATCGGTGATGCGGAAATTTCTTCCCGGCACGCGAACTTTATCGTCAATTTGGAAAAAGCGAAATCGGAAAATGTTTTGAAGCTGATGAATTTGATAAAAAAAGAAGTGAAAAAGAAATTTTTAATCGACTTGGAGGAAGAAATTCAGATTTTTTCGCCCTAAACTATTGACAAATATTTTATTTAGAGAGAAAATAGATATATAAAATAATATTTTGACAGATTTTCATAAGGAACGATAAAAGGTCGAGTTATCAAAAATAATCTCGCACGAAAAAAAATGGCTACAAAGAAAAAGAAAGCGGCAAAAAAGAAAGTTGTAAAGAAGAAAGTTGCAAAGAAGCCCGCTAAGAGAAAAAAGAAGAGATAAAAAAAACAACCCTTTCCAAAGGGTTGTTTTTATGATATCATCGGTTTATGCAAATAAGGATTAAAGAAACGGAAATAAAAGTAAACCGGGGAAT
>JAQUOX010000015.1:0-6411 GCA_028716905.1 Minisyncoccota bacterium | reverse complement strand
AAGAAGCCCGCTAAGAGAAAAAAGAAGAGATAAAAAAAACAACCCTTTCCAAAGGGTTGTTTTTATGATATCATCGGTTTATGCAAATAAGGATTAAAGAAACGGAAATAAAAGTAAACCGGGGAATTTATTCTTTTTTGGAAAAGAAAATAAAGGCCCTGAAGAAATTTCTGCCCGATATCCCTGAGCTTATCATTGAGGTGGAACTGGGCTTGACCACCCGCCACCACCAGAAAGGAAATATTTACCGGGCGGAAATTCAAATACCCATGCCCAGGAAAAGAATCTTCCGGGCGGTTTCGGAAAAAGAAAATTTGAGAAGCGCGATAATTGAAGCCCAAAAAGAAATGGAAGCCCAGCTGATAAAAAGGAAAGATACTTTTATCGCCAAGAGAAAGAAGGTTTCTTAAAATTAACAACTCGTTTTTATGTCAATTTTTGGTCGCTTTTTCGGCGACGCCAATGAAAAATTCGTCAAGAGCTTGAGTCCGATTGTTGAAAAGATTAATTCTCTGGAAGAAGAAACAAGCAAATTAAGCTTCGAAGAATTAAAACTCAAGACAAGCGAACTTAAAGAGAGATTGAAAACCGGAGAAACGCTGGACGACATTTTGCCGTTCGCTTTTGCTTTGGTGAGAGAAGCGGCCAAAAGGAACCTGAACCAAAAACATTTTGATTGTCAGTTGGTCGGAGGAATTGTTCTGCACCAGGGGAAAATCGCTGAGATGAAAACCGGGGAAGGAAAAACTCTTACCGCCACCTTGCCCATGTATCTTAACGCGCTGGAAGGGAGGGGCTGTCATTTGGTGACGGTCAACGATTATCTTTCCAGAAGAGACGCGGTCTGGATGGGCCAGATTTATTACGCCCTGGGATTAAGCGTCAGCTGTCTGAATCACGAGCAGTCTTTTGTTTACGACCCGGATTACAAAAAAGAAGCGGAGAGCAAAGATAAAATCAGGGACGAACTGGGCGGATTCAGGGTGGTGGAAGATTTCCTGAGGCCCTGTTCCAGGAAAGAGGCCTATGAAGCCGACATCACCTATGGAACGAACAATGAATTCGGTTTTGACTATTTAAGGGATAATACGGTTTATTCCTCTTCCCAGGCGGTTCAGAGGGAATACAACTTCGTGATTGTCGACGAGGTGGACTCCATCTTGATTGACGAAGCCAGGACCCCTCTGATTATTTCCGCTCCGGACACGGAAAGCTCGAAATGGTATTCGGAATTCGCCAGAATCATTCCCCGCTTGGACAAGGAAACCGATTTTGAGGTTGACGAGAAGATGAAAGCCGTGACCTTGACGGAACAAGGGATAGATAAGATAGAAAAGATATTGAACGCCGGGAATATATATAATGAAAGAGGAATAAAGTATCTTCATCATCTGGAGCAGGCCCTGAAGGCCGAGATATTGTTCAAGCTGGACAAGGATTACGTGGTGAGAAACGCCGAAGTGGTTATTGTCGACGCTTTTACCGGAAGATTGATGCCCGGACGAAGATGGTCGGGAGGCTTGCATCAGGCCATTGAGGCCAAAGAAGGAGTGAAAATACAGCCCGAGTCCATTACCATGGCTTCAATCACTTTCCAGAATTATTTCCGGATGTATAAAAAATTGGCGGGCATGACCGGAACGGCCGAAACGTCAGCCGAAGAGTTTGACAAGGTATACAAGCTGGACGTGGCAATCATTCCCACCAACAAGCCCATGGTCAGAAAAGATTTGCCGGACAGGATTTTTAAAACGGAAGAAGCCAAGTTCAGGGCCGTGGCCGAAGAGGTGAAAAAGAGGCACGAAGCGGGCCAGCCCGTTCTTATCGGAACGACATCAATCAGCAAAAACGAATATCTGGGCGCAATTCTCTCCCGGGAAGGAATTCCCCACCAGATTTTGAACGCCAAAAACCACGAGAAAGAAGGAGAAATCATCGCCCAGGCCGGAGCAGTGGGGGCGGTAACCGTGGCCACCAACATGGCGGGCAGAGGAGTTGATATTTCTTTGGGAGGTAATCCTTTTACCGAAGATTCGAGAAAGAAAGTGGTGGAATCGGGAGGGCTGTTCGTCATCGGCACGGAAAGGCACGAAGCCAGAAGAATAGACAATCAGCTGAGAGGAAGAACGGGGAGGCAGGGAGACCCGGGTATGACCCAGTTCTTTGTTTCTCTGGAAGACGACGTCATCAGGATATTCGGCGGAGACAAAATCAAGGGTTTAATGGAAAGGTTCAATTTGCCCGACGACACTCCGATTGAAAACTCTTTTATTTCCAAAAGCATTGAAGCGGCGCAGACCAAGATCGAGGGAGCCAATTTCGACGCCAGAAAATATGTTCTGGAGTACGATGACGTTTTGAACAAGCACCGGGGAGTTATTTACAAAAGAAGGAAGGAAATTTTAAGCAAAGGAGAAAAGAAAGAGCTGAAGGAAGAAATATTGTCCTTGTTCGAGAAAGAAGGTTTTTCCAAAGAAGATTATGAGAAAAAAGAAAAAGAGCTGGGAGAAGAGAATATGCGGGAAGTGGAGAAACTGGCCAGTTTGAGGGCGCTGGACGTTCTTTGGGTCGAGCATTTGGAAAACATGGAGAGCTTGAGAGAGTCGGTCCGCCTGAGGGCTTACGGCCAGAAAGATCCTTTGATAGAATACAAAAACGAGGGCCGCAAGATGTTCAACGACTTGCTTGCCAATTACGATAAAATCGTGGTTAACAGCATTTTAAAGGCCAGCGTCAACACGGAACCGGAGCAGGAAAAAAGAGAAATTATTCAGGAGAAAAAAGGAATCGGGAGAAACGACCCCTGTCCCTGCGGGAGCGGGAAGAAATATAAGAAGTGTTGCGGGAAACAATGATGAAAAAAATAAAGTTTTTCAACTCAATTGCCGGAGCCGAACTGGTAAAGAACCTCTTGAAAGAGCACGGTATTAACGCTTCAGTGCAAAGACGGGGATTGCAATTCCCCGGCGACTTGGGAGATTCTTACGGAGCGGACTTGTTCGTGCCGGAGAAAGACGTTAAAAAAGCGGAAGACATCTTGGGCGAGGAAGAATAAAACAATGGAGCACGTAGCCATAATGAAAAAATTCTGGGGCCTGACGAAAAAGATTCTGAGCGGCGAAAAGAAGATTGAATCACGATGGTACAAGGCGAAATACAGCCCCTGGGACAGGATTAAAAAAGGAGAGAGAATATATTTCAAAGATTCCGGCGAGCCGGTGAGATTGGTGGCCGAGGTGGAAAAAGTTCTCCAGTTTTTCGGTCTGACGCCCAAGAAAGTGAGTGAAGGAAATCCTGAATAAATACGGCTCGGCTGACGGGATTGAAAAAGACGAAATCCCGGAGTTTTTTGAAAGATTCAAGAACAGCAAATATTGCCTCCTCATATTTCTAAAAAATCCCGAAGGAATCAAGCCCTTTGAGATAAATAAGGCGGGATTCGGAATGATGTCGGCTTGGCTGACCACAAATAACGTCAAAAAGATTAAAAAGCCCCAATCTCTTGTCTAAAACCTCTTTTTAGTGTATTATTCAACCAATGAACAAAAAAGAATTGATTAGTTTTGTTTTTGACTGGACAAAACTGTTTCTGATGGCTTTGGCCATCGTCATACCCGTCCGCATAATGTTATTCCAGCCGTTTGTCGTGAGCGGAGCCTCGATGGACCCCAACTTTCACGACGCCGACTATTTAATCATTGACGAAATGACCTACAAGTTGAGAGAGCCGGAAAGGCAGGAAGTAATAGTGTTTAAATACCCCCTCAACCCTTCTTACAAGTATATCAAGAGGATAATCGGCCTGCCCGGGGAAAAGATAGAAATCAAGGAGGGGGAGATATTCATTACCAAAGACAACGAGACCGTAAAGCTGGAAGAAGCTTATTTGTCGGAAGAAGTAAAAGAGGAATGGAAAAGAAACGTCGATTTTTCCGTTGAGCTGGCCCTTGACCAGTATTTTGTCATGGGGGACAACAGAAACTATTCTTCGGACTCAAGAAGCTGGGGGCCGGTGCCCAAGAAAAACATCGTCGGCAAGGTATTTGTCAAGCTTTCTCTTTTTGATTTTCTCTCCAACCTGTTAAACCTAAAGAACAATTATGGCCAAACTTAAGTTCCAGAGTCCGAGCGGCATGCACGATGTTTTGCCTCAGGACCAGATATATTTCCAGAAAGTTTACCGGGTCATTGAAAAGATGTTTGATTTTTACGGCTTTGAGAAAATAGACACGCCGATTCTGGAAAACGCCGATTTGTTCGCCCGGACAATCGGTCAGAATACTGATATCGTGGAAAAAGAAATGTATATTCTCAGGGTCAGGGAGGGTAAAGAGGCCTTGGCTTTAAGGCCGGAGGGGACGGCGCCCATCATGCGCGCCTATCTTGAACACGGCTTCAATACTTTTCCCCAGCCGGTAAAGCTTTGGTATTTCGGTCCTTTTTTCAGGCACGAAAGGCCTCAGGCCGGAAGATACAGGCAGTTCTGGCAGTTCGGCTGCGAAGTTTTGGGAGAAAGAGAGCCCATTGTCGACGCCCAGACGATTTTAATCGCCCTGAACATTTTGAACGAACTGGGGATAAACAACACTTTGGTTAAAATCAATTCAATCGGGGACGAGAATTGCCGGGGAGATTACAGAAAGGCCCTGGTGAAATTTCTAAGGTCCCAAAAAGGTTCTCTCTGCCGGGATTGTTTGAGAAGAACCAAAACCAATCCCTTGAGAGTTCTCGACTGCAAGAACGAGAAATGCCGGGAAGCGCTGAATGAAGCTCCTCAGATTATTGATTTTCTTTGCAACGAATGCCACAGTCATTTGAAAGGGGTTTTGGAATATTTGGAAGAATTGAAAGTTCCATACATCTTGGACCCGTTTCTGGTCAGGGGCCTGGATTATTACACCAAGACGGTTTTTGAAATAGAGGTTCCCAAGGGAGAGGAAGAAGAGGAAGAGGGGGTCTTGGCAGGAGGAGGAAGATATGATATCCTGTCAAATGTTTTGGGCAAAACCAATGTTCCTTCCTGCGGGTTCGCCGCCGGAGTGGAAAGAATAGTTTCCTTAATGAGAAAAAGAAGGATAGAGGGCGTTTATTCTTCCCGGCCCAAGGTTTTCATCGCCCAGATCGGGCCTTTGGCCAAAAAAAAGGGCTTGGTCATTATGGAAGAGTTGAGAAAAGTGGGAATAAAGGCGGCCGAATCTTTCAGCAAGGATTCTTTGAAGATGCAATTAAGCCGGGCCAACAAGCTGAACATCAATATCGTCGTCATTGTCGGCCAGAAAGAAGCTTTAAGGGAGGTGCTCATAATCAGAGATATGGAAACCGGCAAGCAGACGGAAGTCGGTTTTAAGGACATGGTAAAAGAAATTAAAAAAAGATTAAAATAATTATATTATGAAGGTTCAAAAACAACAGAAAGAAACTTCCCAATCGCTGGTTTATCGTTTTACTAAATCCGTTCAAAGGAGCGGCGTCTTGACCGAGGCCAGAAAAAGAAGGTTCAGGGAGAGAATTAAAAGCGACAACCTCCAGAAAAGAGCGGCCCTGATAAGAGTGGAGAAAAAGAAGAAGTTTGAAAAATTAAAAAAGCTTGGCAAAATATAATTTATGTTGATTGAAGAAATCAAAAAAGATTTGGTTGCTTCTCAAAAAGAGAAAAACGAAACAGCGGTTTCCTCATTAAGAATGCTCGTTTCGTCGGTTATCAACAAGCAGAAAGACAAGAGATTGAAAATATCCGGAGAAAACCCCGGTTTTAACGAAGAGGAATTGAGCGAGAAAAGCGTTTTAACCGACGAGGAAACGATTGAAGTGATTTCTTCCGAAGTAAAAAAAAGAAGAGACAGCATTTTGTCTTTTGAAAAAGGCGGAAGAAACGATTTGGTTGAAAAAGAAAAAGCGGAACTGGAGATTATTAAGAAATATCTGCCGGCAGAAATGGGCGAGGAAGAAATACGGGTTCTGATTAAGGAAGCGATAAGCAAGACCAGCGCTCAGGGAATGAAAGACATCGGTCTGGTGATGAAAGAAATATCTCCCAAGACCAAAGGAAGAGCCGACGGGAATTTGGTGGCCAAGATAGTCAAAGAAGAATTGGCTTAAAAATATCGCCTCAGAGGCGGTTTTTTATTTGACCTTTACCTTCTCTAATAGTAGAATATATTAAAACCATGAAAACCTTCAAGCAATCATTTACCTTAATAGAAGTATTGGTCGTCCTGGTCATCATCGGCATCCTCTCCGCCCTCATTATCGTGGGCGTGAGCAATACCACCAAAGATGCCCGGGATTCCAGAAGGAAAGCGGAAATGAACGCCGTCCGGAAAGCCATCTGGGTGGAGTCAAGCATGGGCAGCAAGGGCTACCCCACCACCCCTGACCTGGGCTCCGGCGCCCGGGGCTGGTGCTGCGTGG
>JAQUOX010000014.1 GCA_028716905.1 Minisyncoccota bacterium | reverse complement strand
AAAAACAGGGCCTAAGCCCTGTTTTTCAATTAATACATTCCTCCCATTCCCCCGGACTCTGATTTATCAGGGTTTTTTTCTTCGGGCTTTTCCACCACGATGCATTCCGTGGTCAAGAGCATGGAAGCGGCGGAAACGGCGTTCTCGATGCAGGACCTTACCACTTTGGCCGGGTCAATGATGCCTGTTTCCATCAAATCCTCAAACCTGTCGTCCAGGGCGTTATACCCCTGGGTCAGGGGCAATTTTTTGACTTCGGCGGCGATGACCGAACCGTCCTTGCCCGCGTTCTCGGCAATTCTCCTTATGGGCTCTTCCAAAGTTCTTTTCAGGATTTCCAGGGCAATCTTTTCCTCTCCTTTGGCCTCCATTTCCTCCAAAGCTTTCTGGCACCTTAAGAGAGCCACGCCTCCGCCGGGCACCACTCCTTCTTCAATGGCGGCCCGGGTGGCGGCCAAAGCGTCTTCGGTCTTGTGCTTTTTGGCTTTCTGCTCAATCTCGGTGGCTGCTCCGACTTTGATTACCGCCACTCCTCCGGATAATTTGGCCAGCCTTTCCTGAAGCTTTTCCTTGTCAAAATCGGACTCTTCCTTGTCAATTTGATTTCTCAGTTGGCTGACCCTCTTGTCAATTTCTTCTTTCTTCCCTTTTCCCTCGATAATGGTTGTTTTTTCCTTGGTGGCGATTACTTTTCTGGCTCTGCCCAGCTGGCTTAATTCAGCGCTTTCCATCTTCATTCCCAGTTCTTCGGAAATCATCTGGCCGCCCGTGACCACGGCGATGTCCTGAAGTATTTCTTTCTTTCGGTCTCCGTATCCCGGAGCTTTGACGGCCAAAACATTGAAAACTCCTCTCAATTTGTTGACAATCAAGGTAGTCAAGGCCTCTCCGTCAACCTCGTCGGCTATGATTAGAACGTTCTTTTCTCCGGTCGCCACGATTTTCTCCAAAATGGGAAGCATTTCCTTAATTGAAGAAATCTTCTTGTCGGTGATTAAGATATAAGGGTCTTCCAGTTTGGCTTCCATCCTTTCCAAATCGCTGACCATATAAGGAGAAATGTATCCTTCCCCGAATTCAAGGCCTTTGACGATTTCTTTTTCCATGCCCAGGGTTTTTGACTCTTCAATGGTAATAACCCCGTCTTTGCCGACTTCACTGATGGTTTTGGCAATCAAGGTTCCCAATTCCCGGTCTTCGGCGGAAATGGTGGCCACCCGGGCAAAATCCTCTTCCGAGGAAATATCCTTTTTCATCTTCTTGATTTCGGCAACGATTAGCTCGCATCCCTTTTCCAGGCCCCTTTTGATGGCCAGAGGATTGGTTCCGGCCGTAACGTTCTTCAGGCCCTCCCTGATTAGCGACTGAGCCAATAATGTTGCCGTGGTTGTTCCGTCTCCGGCCAAATCATTGGTTTTCTCAGCCACCTGCTTCACTATTTCCGCTCCGATGTTTTCCGCCTTGTCCTCAAGCTCGATATCCTTGGCAATGGTTACGCCGTCGTTGGTAATGGTGGGCGAACCGTAGCTCTCTCCCAAAACAACGTTTCGGCCCTTGGGGCCCAAAGTAACGGCCACCGCGTCAGCCAGCTTGTCCACGCCGCTTTTCAACTTGGCTCGCGCTTCTTCTCCGTAAAAAATTTGCTTAGACATGTTTTTGTTTATTCAATAATCGCCAGAATGTCGTCCTGGCTGGCGATCAAGTATTCTTTATCTTTGACCTTGATTTCGTGGGGACCGTATTTGGTAAAAATCACCTTATCCCCCTTCTTGACCTCCATGGGAACGTCCTTCTTGCCCGGCCCCACGGCAATCACCAGCCCCTGCTCGGGCTTTTCTTTTTCCGCTGACGAAGGAAGAAAGATTCCTCCTTTCGTCTTTTCCTCTTCCTTGAGAGGCTCGATTAC
This sequence comes from Minisyncoccota bacterium, assembly GCA_028716905.1. GTDB lineage: Bacteria > Patescibacteriota > Minisyncoccia > Minisyncoccales > Minisyncoccaceae > Microsyncoccus. The sequence goes on along the minus strand of JAQUOX010000014.1, from coordinate 13,192 downwards.
AATATGGTCTGAAATCGGTTTTAAATTCATAAAAATTACTGATTAAAAATTAGCAATTATGACCTTTGAGTGCTAATATTATTCTATTCAATTAGAAAATTTTGTCAACTTGGGACAAGCTTCACTTCTCCTCTCTTTTAAACTCAGAGTAGGAATAGAAAACCAGGTACAGGGAGAAAACAATCAAGGGAATGAAAACGAAATAGAAAGAAAACTGGGTAAAAAACACGGAGATAAGGGTGAACAGGGCCACGATTTTGAACAGCTTGGCGCCCAGCTTGTGCGTTTTGTTCCAAACCTCGTCGGAGGCCAAGGTCCAGGGAGTCCTGATGCCGATAAAGTAGTTTCTCTTGGCTTTTTCCAGAAGAATGGCCATGAAATAGAAGAGAGCGGCGAAAGCCGGCATCAAAACAAGGGTCATGCTAAAGGTCGCCCCCATGTTCCACAAAAGAGTCAAAGCGTAAATGTAAAAGAAGAAAACCGTAAACCAAACCACGAACAAATCATATTCTTCCTGAAACTTCTCGATATTCTTCTTCAGCGGGTCTATCTTGGGAATGAGCAAAAGGAACAAGGATATTATCAATATCAAAATCGGGAAGAAAAACAGGCCCACCCCCTTGGAAACATAACCATTGACCAGTCCCTGTTCGTTCCAATGAGAGGCCATCCTGTCGGGCACCAAAGGATAAGAAAAAATGCCCATCAAAAAAGCGATAATGATGACCGAAAAAATAATTATTTTTTTATTCATGTTGCGTTAAATTTAATTTTAATTCTCCCAACCTTTGGTTGTATTCTACCACATTAAGCCCGTTGCGGGCAAGTAGCTGGCTCAAGTCGGAATAGTAGTTTTCTTGGATTTGAGAGCTAGAGATTGCTTGATTATATATTCGAATATTATCAAGATAACCTTTTAAATAATGACTCGCAGAAGAATAAATACCCAATCTAATGCTATACTCCCCAGAATTTAAATCATAAGAAGAAATTAAACTGCTCCTGGACAGCTCTCCGTTTCTATAATGTTTAACCGTTTTGCCTGTGTTGTTAAATACAACCGCAAGATGATACCACTTATCAATATTCCAACCAAGACCTGCTAGACCGTAAAAACTTGTCCAACTAGTTTCTCCTCCTGTTTCCAGAATCATTCTTGGATTAGCTGGTCCTCCAAACAAACCCCACCAAAAATGTTGAGCAGCAACTTCTGGGCCCTTGTTTATTAATGTGCTAACGTGATGCAAATCATTAAATTTGACCCAAGCTTCTAGCGTAAATTCTTCTAAATTATTATATTGCGCAATTTGACCGATGTTAACGTAATCATCCGTTCCATCAAAAGCCAGACAGCCGCTGGAAACGCACTCGGACGATGTTCTCCAGGAAGGAGAAGTGTAGGTTCCTCCTCCGGCTCCATACCAGGTGCCGGGATTGGCTCCCCAGTGGTCCTGGGCCGTGGTTCCCGAAGCATCGTCCAGTCTCCATTCGGAAACTAAGTTCAACATCAGAGCATTCTTCAGAGAATTGGAAAAAGCCTGGCCTTTGGCAATGGTGGCTTTGTCCGAAACCCCGGCCATGGAAACGATAATGAAAGCGGAAAGGATTCCGATTATGACGATGACGACCAGTATTTCGATGAGGGTGAAGGATTTATTCATTGTTGGCTAAATTAGATTTAATTCTACCAGCCTTTGTTTGTATTCTGCCACATCGAATCCCTGACGGGCAAGTAGCTGGTTCAGGCCGGCATAGTAGTTTTGCTGGATTTGAGACGCGGGAACAGCTTCATTATAAACGCGGACTTCGTCGATTCTTCCGTCAAAAAATTCAAGAGAGCCTTGGCGGGAACCGATATAAACGCTGGAAGGTTGGACATTCGGCGCTTCTTTCGTTCCTATGTAGGTCCCGGATATTTCCGTGCCATTAAGATAAAATTTTCTGTCGCCGTTGCCTATATGCGTCAACGCCAGGAAGCTCCATTTGTTAAGCATACTTCCCGTGGTTACATCGAAATCATTGCTGTAAAAATAATGCCTTACACCGCTGGCGGATAAACGAAAACAATTAGCATTGCTTTGGGAAAACACCCCCCAACAGATTATTGCTCTTGAACCGACGGCATCCGGATTTACCCAAGCGGAAATAGTAAAATTGCTCGACCCCAGAGGAATGTTTTGATTGCCATTTACCAAAACATAATCAACGGACCCGTCAAAATCTAAACAAGAATTGCTTAAACAGTCGGAACCGGATTTTACCAGCGGCTCATGGCCAACAACAATTGTTCCGTTATTAACGCCCCAGCTGTCTTGAGTATAGGATGATGTGGCATTCTGCCCATCGGCTACACCCGAACCGTCAAACTTCCATTCGGAAACTAAGTTCAACATCAGAGCATTCTTCAGAGAATTGGAAAAAGCCTGGCCTTTGGCAATGGTGGCTTTGTCCGAAACCCCGGCCATGGAAACGATAATGAAAGCGGAAAGGATTCCGATTATGACGATGACGACCAGTATTTCGATGAGGGTGAAGGATTTATTCATTACCACTTAAATTGGATTTCAATTCTCCTAATCTTTGCTGGTATTCGGTTGTGTCAAATTCCTTGCGACCAAAAAGTTTATTCAAACCGGCATAATAATTCTGCTGCACTTGGCTTATTGATAAAGCGCCGTTATATATCCTGACCTCGTCTATTAAGCCGCTGTAAGGGTCAACATAGCCGTCTCCGATTAAAAGACTTGCCGCCGAGGCAGTGGCAGCACTGTAACTGGGGGTTCCTGTTCTCGTTTTTTTGCCGTTAATAAACCATTTGAGATATCTATTGGCCGGCACGGCATCCGAAATATATCTTGTGATTAAAACATGGCTCCATTTATTCAGGGAGAGGGCTGTGACAGAACCAAAAGGTTGGTAAGGGGGACAATTCCCTCCGCAGGTGCCCCAATAATAATTAAGACCGCCGCTGGTTTCCTGGGTTATCGTTCCCTCTCCCCCGTAAGCTTTGTTATAGGGATTTCTCCTGGCGCTGAAACTGGTCGGCTTTAACCACATCTCTATTGTCTGGTCTCCGGTTATTTTCAAGCTATCGGCATTGCCGACATTAATATATTTCTCCGTGCCGTCAAACTCCAAACAATTTCCGGAAATACAATTGATTCCGCTTCTCACTATCGGCGAGCCAGTAAGTGTGCCGTCGCTGGCTCCCCAGGTATCCTTAACGTCTTCGGACGTTGCACTAGAACCAACTGTTGTCGGCCCCTCAAACTTCCACTCGGAAACGAAATTAACGGGCAGAGAGGTTAAAATGGACAAGCTGAAGGCCTTGCCCCTGGCAATATCCGCCTGGTAGAAAGATTCCTGCGATTTGGCAATGATAAAAGCGGAAAGGATTCCGATTATCACTATCGCCGCCATTATTTCAATCAAGGTAAAACTTTTATTATTCTCCATATTTATTAACATATTATACCCCAAAATCAATAATTGGCAAAGGGAGTTGACTTTATTCTTTTTTCTGATATCATTTAAGCAATGCGTAATTTCTTATCCAAAGTTCTTTCCGGAATTATCGGAACAGCTTTATCCTTGTATTTCATCAAGGACATTACCTCGGACGGAAGTTTAAGCACCATCCTGATAGTGGGAACGACCATCGGACTTTTATTTTTTTTCATCCGCCCCATTCTTAACGCCATTACTTTTCCTTTAAGAATAATCACCCTGAACCTTTTTTCTTTCGTAATAATCATGTTTTTAGTCTGGGTAGCCGACTGCATCTTCCCGAGCGCCATGTTTGAAATTCATGGACTGGCCAACCTCTTCTGGATGTCCTTAATCGTCTTGGGAGCGGAAATGCTATTCTCTATCAACAACAACTAAAATGAACCAAACGGCCCTTATTATCCAATCAATCGTTTCATTAATTTTGGTTATTCTCATTCTTCTTCAGGAAAGAGGGACCGCTTTGGGTTCCGCTTTCGGCGGAGGCGGAGAATCTTACAGCACCAGGCGCGGTATTCAGAAGAATATCTATTTGGCAAGCATTGTTCTGGCCGTTGTTTTTATCGCCCTGGCTTTGTATAACCTAATGGCATAATGTCGCTTCCTGACTTAAAAAAGCTTTTTAAATCAAAAACTAAAAGAATGCCCAGCTTTAAACAATGGCTTCAATTTTTAAAGGTTTTGAATTTTAAGGAAAAAATGCTTTTCTTCTCCTTATTAGCCGTTTTTGTCTTTTCCCTTTCCTTTGTTTTTTCCGGCTTTCTCCAGAAAAACACGGTTATCGTCCCCAGCGAAGGCGGCGAAGCGAAAGAAGGCGTCCTGGGACAACCCCAATTCATCAACCCTCTCTACGCTTATTCTTCCGAAGTGGACAGGGAAATAACGGAGCTGGTGTTCTCCAGCCTTTTCACTTACGACAGCCAGGGAAACATCGTTCCCGATTTGATTGAGGATTACAGAATCACGGACAGCGGAAAAAGCATTGAATTTTCAATAAGAGAAAACGCCAAATGGCACGACAACCAGCCTCTGACCGTTGACGACGTAATTTTTACACTGAATCTGGTCCAGGACCCCAATTACTTGAGTCCCTTGAGGGCCAATTTCCAGGGCGTGGAAACGGAAAAGATGTCCGACTTCAAGGCCTTAATCAGGTTGAAGCAGGCCTACGCCGGATTTTTTGAAAGCCTGACCAATTTGAAGATATTGCCCAAGCACGTCTGGCAGAACATTCCCGCTTCCCAAATCATGGCCAATACCGAGCTCAACCTGCTCTCCCCCGTCGGCTCCGGACCCTATGTCGTCAAGAATGTTGAGCAGAGCAAAGACAAAACTATAAAATCGATAAGTTTGGAGATAAACAAGAAATATTACGGAGAAAAACCGCACCTTAAGAAATTCGAATTCGTTTTCTTCAATAAAAAAGAAGACCTGGTCAATGCCCTTAAAAAAGGCGCCGTTGACCTGGGCCTTTTGGAAACAGCCGGAGAATATGATTTGAGCCAATTCAAAAGCTCCAATGTTTATCTGGTTAAAACCCCCAACTATTTCAGCCTTTTCTACAACAACGCCAAAAAGCCGCTGGATAACGAAGAAACAAGAAAAGCGCTGGATATGGCCCTGAACAAAGAAGAAGTTCTGGACAAGGCCGTTGCCAAAAACGGAGAAATCGTCAGCTCCCCCATTCTCCCTTCTTTTTACGGATTTAACGAACCGGAAAATCCAGCCGTATATAATCAGGAAGAAGCAAAAAACATTCTCCAGGGACAAGGGTTTGAAGAAAAGGACGGAATCATGGTCAAGACAATCAAAAAAACATCGGGCTTTGAATTCAAACAGGTCTTGCAGGCGGGAAGCAACAACGCCGAAGTAGGCAAGCTTCAGGAATGCCTGGCTCAAGACCCGGAGATATATCAAGGAGAAATCAGCGGATATTTCGGGAAACAAACCAAAGCCGCGGTCATCCTCTTCCAGGAAAAATACAAAGAAGACGTACTGGCTCCCAGCGGTCTGGAAAAAGGAACGGGAAAAGTGGGAGCAGCCACCATCAAAAAACTGAACGAGGTCTGCTTCACCGTGCCCGACGAGGAACTGACCCTCGGTTTCACGATTAAGACCACCGGCAGCCCCTCCCTTTTAAAAGCGGCTCAGGACATAAAGGAGCAGTGGGAGAAAATAGGAGTGAAGGTGGAAATCAAAGAACTGGACACTTTGGAAATCAAAAAAACAATCAGGGACAGGGACTTTGATATCCTCCTTTTCGGAGAAAAGCTCGGCGGCATTCCCGATCCCCTGCCTTTCTGGCACTCGTCGCAGATAATCGACCCGGGCCTGAACATTTCCATGTACGAAAACGAAGAAGCGGACGGACTTTTGACAAAAGCCCGGACTTATTCCGACTTCCAGTCGGAAGACAGAAAAAAAGCGCTGGAGGATTTCCAAAACATCCTGATTGAAAACTGCCCGGCCACCTTTCTTTATTCTTCCTACAGCGCCTATGTAATAAACAAAGACATCAAGGGCGTTGAGCTGGATAAAATCTCCGATTTGTCCAAAAGATTCGTGGATATAAAAAACTGGTATATTAATCAAAAAAGAATATGGAAAAAGACGTAAAACCGGATATCCGATATTTGAATGATATGAGGGAAATGTTCATTCAGGCGCCAGCCGATGAAAATCCCCCCCTTTACTACATGTACCGGGGAATCAAACAGGAAAACGGACTAAGATATGACATTACCGTCATTCCTCCCTTGATGTTCGGCGATGAGTTCAACAAAACCAAGGGGCACTATCATTCCTCGGGCCACGGCGAATTATACATTGTTTTAAAAGGCGAAGCCCTGTTCCTGATGCAAAAAGGAGAAGACGAAATAACGGATGTCTATTACGTAAAAGCCGAAGCGGGAGAATCGGTGATTATTCCCAAGGGCTATGCCCATTTTACCATCAACCCCACCACGGACACGACGTTGGAAATGGCCAATTGGATAAGCTCGGAATGCTTATCGGACTACAAGCCGGTGAAAGAGAAAAAAGGCGCCTGCTATTACCATACAACCAAAGGTTGGATAAAAAACAATAACTATAAAAAGGTTCCCGAACTCAGAGAGGAGGAACCATTGAAACAAGCACCTCAAGAACTTGGTTTCTTAAAATAATAATAAACTTATGGATAAAAAACAACAATTCTCAAGAAGGCCAAGAACCTTCAAAAAACCTTTCAGCCAAGAAAGCCTGAAAGTCATTCCATTGGGCGGTTTGGGCGAAGTCGGCCGGAACATGCTTCTTTTGGAATACAAAAACCAGATTTTAATAATCGACGTGGGTTTCAGGATGCCCGAAGAAGACATGCCCGGCATTGACTACATCATTCCCGACATCTCTTATCTTCTAAAAGACAAAAAATACAAAAACATTGTCGGGGTCTTGATCACTCACGGCCACTACGACCATATCGGCGCCATTCCCTACATCATTAACCGCATCGGCAACCCGCCCATCTTCGCTTCTCCTCTGGCCAAAGGAATCATTTTAAAAAGGCAGGAAGAATTTTCCGACCAGCCCAAAATTGACGTTAATGAAATCAACCATGGAACCAAGCTGAAACTCGGCGTCTTCCAAATCGAATTCTTCCGCCAGAACCACAACATTCCCGACAATATGGGCATCTTCATCAAAACTCCGGCGGGAAACATTGTCCACACCTCTGACTTCAAGTTTGACAACTGCCCGGTTAACGAAAAGCCCACTGATTTCGGAAAGCTCAAGGAAATCGGGAAAAGGGGCGTCATGCTTCTCCTGTCCGATTCCACCGGCGCGGAAGAAAGCGGCCATTCTTTGTCCGAAAAACAAATCTTTGAAAACATGGAAACGATATTCAAAGAAGCTCAGGGCAGAATCATCATCGCCACTTTTTCTTCTTTGATTAACCGCATTCAGCAAGCCATCACTCTTTCCGAAAAATACAACAGGAAAGTCGGCTTTATCGGCCACAGCATGAAAAGCAATGTGGAAATATCAAAGAAGCTGGGATATTTAAAATCCCCGAAAGGCCTTCTCCTGAAAAAAATAGCCGAGGCCAACAGTCATCCGGATAAAAAAATCACCATTCTCTGCACCGGAGCCCAGGGAGAAGAAATGGCCGGACTGATGAAGCTTGCCACCAAAGAACACCCCTCCATTGTCATTAAGCCCGGGGATACCATTGTCTTTTCTTCTTCGGTGATTCCGGGAAACGAAAGAACCGTGCAAATGGTCAAAGACGACCTTTTAAGGCAAAAGGCCAATGTTTTTCATTACAAAATGATGGACATCCACGCCGGAGGGCATGCCCAAAAAGAAGAATTGAAAGAAATGATAAACATCATGCACCCAAAATATTTTATGCCCATTCATGGCCAGTTCTCAATGATGTATGCCAACGCCAAGCTGGCGGAAGAATGCGGCATGAAAGAAGCCAATGTCGTTTTGGCCGACAACGGCAAGATAATAGTCGTCTCCCCGACCAAGGCCTTTATTGAAAAAAGAGAGGTTCCCTCGGAGTACATTATGGTTGACGGACTCGGCATCGGAGACGTGGGAGAAGTGGTTTTAAGAGACAGGCAAATGCTGGCCAAGGACGGCATCTTCGTCATTATTGCCGTGGTCAATAGAAAAACAGGCAAGGTCCAGGACTCTCCCGACATCATCTCCCGGGGATTCGTCTATCTAAGGGAATCCAAGAATCTCCTTTACGAAACCAGAAAAAAAGTCATCCAGACCATCGAGAAGGCCACTGCCTCGGGCCATGTGGTCAACTGGACATATATCAAAGATAGTGTTAGAAATACCTTAGGGGACTTTCTTTTTGAGAAAACTCAGAGAAGGCCCATGGTTTTGCCGGTAATAATAGAAGTATGAAAATATTCAGCGGCATCCGGCCCACCGGAGAAATTCATTTGGGAAACTACTTGGGAGCCATAAAGCAATGGATTGAGCTTCAGGAAAAAGAAGACTGCCTTTTTTGCGTCGTTGACTGGCACGCCATCACCACTCCTTACGAAAAAAAAGATTTGCAGAAGCAAATTATTGATTTGGCCGCCAGCTATCTGGCGGCGGGATTAAACCCGGAGAAATGCATTCTTTTCGTCCAATCCCGGGTAAAAGAACATGCCGAACTGGCCTGGCTTTTGGGAACCATCACTTCTTTGGGGGAGCTGAAAAGAATGACCCAGTTCAAAGACAAATCGCAAAAGCACCCCGAATACGTCAATGCCGGGCTTTTAAACTATCCCCTGCTCATGGCCGCGGACATCCTTCTGTACGAGACCGAAGCCGTGCCCATCGGCAAAGACCAGGTCCAGCACCTGGAGCTGACTAGAAATATTGCCGAGAAATTCAACAAAAAATACGGAAAGGTTTTTGCCGTTCCCAAACCTCTGCTTTCCAAGCAGGGAGCAACCATCATGTCTTTAGTCAACCCGGAAAAGAAGATGTCCAAGACCGACGGCGGGAAAGGGTGCATCAGCCTGTTTGAAAGCCCCGAAGAAATTGAGGAAAAAATAATGGGAGCCACCACCGACTCGGGAAAAGAGATAAAACATGATTTAACGAAGAAGAAAGGCGTTTCCAATCTTTTAACCGTCTATTCCCTGTTCTCCGACAAGCCGATAAAGGAAATCGAAAAGGACTTCCAAAACAAGGGATACGGGGAATTCAAAAAATCATTGGCCGGATTATTGATTGAAAAGCTAAAGCCTTTAAGGCAAAAAAAACAGGACTTGATGAAAAATCCCGATTACGTCAATTCGGTTCTGGAAAACGGAGCGAAGAAAGCCAGAAAGAGGGCCGAGAAAACAATGACCCAGGTGAGGGAGAAAATGGGGCTGAAATAACAGGGCCCATGCTTACGCATAGGCTCTTAATATATCCTCCACCTTTTGGTGGTTTTCCTCTTTTTGCAGCTCTATTTCAAGCCACAAGGGAATTTGGATCGGGAGGGTTTTCCCCTCCGGAAAAGCGTTCTTCAGTATCTGCTTTCTTCGTGAGAAATCTGCATTTTCAGTCATCTTCTGTCCTCTTTGTACTGCCCTTATTATACATCACTGTAAAAAACTTGTCAAGTCCCCCACTTTATTTTCTAATATATCGGGGCTTTTGGCCTCGACAATCAGCCTTATCAGGGGCTCGGTATTGGAGGCCCTGACCAAGAACCACCAGTCGTCAAAATCAACCCTCAGGCCGTCTATTTCCGTCATCCTCCCCTCTCGATACCTGTCTTTTAATTCTTTGATTTTGCCTTCCTTGTCTTTGACCTGAAAATTAATCTCGCCCGACTGAAAATATTTTCTGAAAGGAAAAATTATTTGGGATAAAGGTTTCTTCTCTTTCTTCAAAACCGTTAGGATATGGAACAAGACAAAGAAAGGGCTCTCAATGAAATACGGGACTCCGGAGAAAAAATGGCCGGTGTATTCGCCGCCGAAAAGAGCGTCTTCTTCCCGCATTTTTTGCCTGAAAAAAGAATGGCCGACCCGGCTGGCAATCGCCCTGCCCGCGAACTTTTCCACCGTTTCCTTCACGATATTGCCGGAACGGATGTCGTAAAGTATTTTTGCATTGGGATTGGCTTTCAAAATCAATGAAGCCATCAGAGCCAGAATCAAGTCGGAAGAAACGATTTCCCCCTTTTCATCCAAAAAAATTATTCTGTCTCCGTCGCCGTCAAAAGCCGCTCCCAAATCGGCTTTTTCTTTCAAAATCCTTTCTTTTAACAAAACTGTGTTCTCTTTTTTAAAAGGATTGGGCTCGTGGTTGGGAAAGCTTCCGTCGAGCTCGCCGAAAATGTGTATCAGGCCGGTGTTTTTGAGTATTCCGGGAACAGGCAGTCCGGAAACGCTGTTGGCCGTGTCCACCACGATTTTAATTTCCTTAAAGTCCTCATCGTCTTTATTGAAAGACACATAGTCGTCGATGGTCTTCTTTTCTTCGCTAATGCCGGGGCTCTCTTCTTGGAAATCATCCTTTAAAAATATCTCCTTGATTTCTTTCAGGCCCGTTTCTTCGCTGACGGGTCTGGCTTCGGAGAGAACGATTTTAAAACCGTTGTATTGGGGGGGATTATGGCTGGCGGTTAAGGCTATCCCTCCGTCATAGCCGTAATGGGCGACGGAAAAGTAGAGCAAGGGCGTAGTGGCCAGCCCGATATCCACCACGTCCGCTCCCTGGCTCAAGACGCCCCTTTTAAGCTCTTTAAACAATGGTTCGGAAGAAAGCCGGTTGTCTCTTCCCAAAACTATCTTTAATTGGGCTTTGTTGGTTTTTCGTTTTAAAAAAACGACAAAAGCCCGGCCCATTCTAAAAGCGGTCTCTTCGTTTATTTCTTCCGGATACGTTCCCCTTATGTCGTATGCTTTGAAAATACTATTCATTTAAAGCTGTTTTCATCCTGCTTAAATACTCGCTTTCGCCGATTTGATTGTTGATAAATAAGTTGTTCAAGCCAAGATAATAGTTTTCCTGAATTTGCGCGGTTAATAGCGCCGCATCATATACTATTACTTCGTCAATCTGAGCTTCCGTGCAAGACCAAGAGGAACTGCCGCTTCTTTCAGAACCGATGCTGACCCCGTAAGTATTCGTAGACCAACGGCTAAAGTCCGCCGGAGGAGCATAACTTGAAGTAATTTTTCCGTTTACGTATATGGTCGTAGCCCCTTCGGCTGTTCTGGAAACGGAGAAATGATACCACTTCCCCACCTCAAGACCATAAATACCCGGCCAGGCGTAATAAGTGGATATAACCTCGGACGTATTTACATAATGCGAATACCAACGAAAATATCCGGCCGTGTCTCCGCTGTTTCTGTAAAGCATCCATCCCGTCGAACTGCTTCTTTTTCCCAAAAAAGCAATGGCTGCCCAGGTGCTGGTTGTTTTTTTAAACCAGCCGGAAAAGGTCATATCTCCCGGGATGCTTGTTAAATTGGGAATTTGTATCCTGCCCACAGCAAAAGTTGCGCAACCCCCGAAAACGCAATTAATCTGGTTCGTGTCCCAGGTAACCGTTCCCGCTATTGCTCCATCATTGCCGTTACCGCTCAAATCTTTTGTGTCTCCGTTTAAATCCCACTTTCCGGCAATGTTCTCGGCCAAAGAACTGTTGAGTTTTTGGGAAAACAACTGGGCTTTGGCAAAAACAGCTCTCTCGTTGATTGTGGTCACCGAGCCGTAAATAATGGCGGAAATGATGCCCACCACTATAAACACCACCATTAATTCGATTAATGTAAAGCTTTTTTCACTCATATTGTTAAATTATACTAGAACCCTCTCAAAAAGGCAACAAGCTTGACCAAAGGCCCGAAAACTGATATATTGCAGATACAAATTGCCTTCGCAAAAGATAAAGATATAAATTATGCAGTTTTACGAAATTAACACATTGATATCGCCGGAGCTCACCCAGGAAGAGGTTTCTTCCTTTGTGGCAGCGATGGAAAACCAGTTTCAAGACCTGGGAAAAATCATCAGCGAAACGAAAACCGAAAGGAAAAGGCTCGCTTACCCCATTAAAGACGAAGAAGAGGCTTGGTTCTCCTTTTTCAGCTTTTTCCCGAAAGAAAACGAGAGCCTAGAAAAAACGTTTGATGCGATTGAGAAAATACTGAAAGGAGAGAAAAAAATACTAAGGCACTTTATCGTTAAAAGAGACGAAAGAAAAGCCGAAGCGCGAAAAGAAGAAAGACACAGAAAAGAAAAAGAGCCGGAAAAAGAAGCGGTTCACCTGACGGAAACCGAGATGAAAGAAGTGGAAGAAAAAATAAACGAACTTTTAGAAGAAAATTAAATTAAAATTATGAACTTCAACAAAGTAATTTTAGTCGGCCGGGTAGCTTCCGATGTTGAAATGAGAAGCACGGCCTCGGGTCAAAGCGTCTGCTCTTTCCGGCTGGCCACCAACAGGGTCTGGAAAGACAAGTCGGGAGAGAAAAAAGAAGATTCGCAATTCCACAACATCGTCTTGTGGGGAAGGCAGGCCGAAACCGCTTCCCAATTCCTGGCCAAGGGCTCCCTCACCCTGATTGAAGGAAGGCTGCAAAACAGGTCCTGGGAAGACAAGTCGGGAAACAAGAGGTACACGACCGAAATAATCGGGGAAAACTTCCAGTTGGGACCAAGAACCGGCGAAAGAGCGAAAGCAATGCCCCAGCCAAAAGATAAACAAAAAAATGACGAAGATATTCCTGTTATCGAAGACGGCGACGAAATCGATATTAAGGACATTCCGTTCTAGAATTATGTATTGTTTTTTCTGCAAAAAAAATATAAGGGAGGTTAATTTCAAAAATACGGAAGTACTGGAAAAATTCACTTCCAGGTCGGGGAAAATAAAGCCCAGAAAGAAAACCGGCCTTTGTGCGGGCCATCAGAGAGAAACATCCAGGGCGATTAAAAGAGCGAGAATCATGGGACTGCTTCCCTTCACGACAAAATAATTTAGCATCCGGGTTGAGTAAAAAACCACTCTCCTTTGAGAATGGTTTTTTGTTTCTTATTCGTTGTATTTCTTGATAACCTCTTTTTGTATTTCTTTCAAAATCTTGGGGTTGGCTTTCAAAAATTCCTTGGCCTTTTCCATGCCCTGCCCGATTTTCTCGTCATTGTACTGGAGGTAAGCGCCTGATTTCTTGATTACCCC
>JAQUOX010000013.1:4540-16952 GCA_028716905.1 Minisyncoccota bacterium | reverse complement strand
AGTGGGTTGACTTCACGATTACGGGGGCCGGTTCGCAGCCCCAGGTGGTTTACCAGACGCCATTCGGCTGGCAGGAGTTCACTGCCGTCACCAATTACGGCAATACCCTGGGACGGGACAATGTTGCTCCCAAGAGCACTTCCCTGAACGGCTCCACCGGAGCCGGGAGAATCTATTACCAGTCAGACTATACAAGCTTGCGTGCTCTCTTACGGGGCGGCTGTTGGGATAACACTTCCAACGCCGGGGTATTCGCACTGAATTTGGGCGGTGGGCCGGCGTACACGAACACGTACATTGGATTCCGTTGCGCCCGGTAGCCTTGGAATCTTGAGAGCCTGAAAGGTTCTCAATGTTTCCTTTGAGACATTGAGAACCCCGGAATACGTTTTAGAAGAAACCGGAATATGTATAATTACAATGATTTGTTTTAAAAGATTTACGATCTTGCCTTCGCACCAAGTAGGCCATCACTTGATTTAATCCCACATATTTAGTAAAATATATCAAATGGTTGAAATTGTTGATTTGTCCGAGGACTTTAAAAGAATTGACAAAAAATTCTTGAAATCAGTGGCTTTGAAAGTTTTAAAAAAAGAAAAGATTAGAAAAGACATCGGCGTTGCTTTGATTAACAGAAAAGAGATTCAATCTTTAAACAAGCAGTACAGAAAGAAAAACCAGCCCACGGATGTTTTGTCTTTCGGCTCAATCAACGATGTTTTGCCCCAGATAGTGATTTGTCCGAAGGAAGTGGAGAAGAACGCCGAAAAAAACAAAGTTTCTTTTAAAGAGGAATTGGCAAGGGTCCTGATTCACGGGATTCTTCATCTCTCGGGACTGAACCATCGGACGAAGAAAGAAGAGATAAAAATGTTTCAAAAACAGGAAAAGTATCTTTCCTTGGTAATGTAAAAATATGGCCAACACACAAATTGTTACCGGCATAGACATTGGAACGGACAAGATTAAATTGTTGATTGTGAGAAAAGACGTGGAAACCGGGAAAATTATTGATGTTTTGTTTTTTGATAAAATAGATTCTTTGGGCATTCAAAAAGGAAGGATTAAGAACGTTCAGGAGGTGGGGAGAAAAATCAAGGAGCTGTTGTCCCGGGCGCAGGAAAGAAAGGTTCCCCGCTCCCATGAAATTTTCGTGAACATCAACGGCAACAAGTTGGAGCTGATTAACACCCGGGGTTTGATTTCCGTGGCCCGGGCCGACCAGAAAGTTTCCCAGGAAGACGTGGACAGGATTTTTCAGGAGGCCAGGACCATCAATCTTCAGTCAACCAACAGGGAGATTTTAAGCGAATTTCCCAAAGAGTGGATTCTGGACGGCGAGAAAGAAATCAAGGACCCGCTGGGATTGAAGGGCAAAAGATTGGAGTTGGAAGCTTTTTTGCTTTCCGCTTTCAGCGCCGACGTCGAAGGCATCGGCGACGCTTTGGGCCAGGCGGGAATAGAGATTGACGACAAAAATATAGTTCCTTCTCCTTTGGCCGCTACCCGGTCTGTTTTAACTCTGCCTCAGAAAGAACTGGGCGTGGCTCTGGTGGACATCGGCGCCGGCGCCTCCAGCGTGGCCATTTACGAAGAGGGCAAGCTTTTGAATCTGGCTGTTTTTCCCGTCGGTTCTTCCAACATCACCAACGACATCGCCATCGGCTTTAAGACGGAAATTGAAATAGCGGAAAAGATTAAAAGGGATTACGGCTCCTGCTCTTCTCTTAAGGGGAGCGGGAAGAAAATAGAAATGGACCTTTCGCCTTTTGCCGAAAGCGAAAAAGAAAAAATGGAGATTGGGGTGATGAAAGAAGACGATGCGCCCAAAAAGAAAGAAATCAAAAAAAACAAGAATAACAAAAACACGCTGGTTTTTTCGGAAAAACAACTGAGGAAAATAATCGAGGCCCGGGTTTGCGAAATATTCGACCTCATAGACAAAGAGATTAAGAAGGTTTCCCGTCAGGAGCTGCTGCCCGGAGGAATCGTTCTGACCGGCGGGGGAGCCAAATTGTCTGGGATTGTTGAGTTGGCCAAAAAAGAATTCAATCTTCCCTGCCGCATCGGCTATCCCAAAGATTTTACGGCCTTGGAAAAGGATTCTTCTCTGGCCACGGTTTGCGGCTTGGTGATGGATGATTCCGAAGACGAGATAACCGGCGAGCTGGCGGAAGAAGAAGGTTTTTGGAAAAAAATCAAAAAGTTTTTCTCAAATTTTATTCCCTAAAAAATGAACACGAAAATCAAAGTTATCGGCATCGGCGGTGCGGGCGGCAACACTATTTCCCGCTTATTCGAAGCGGATATCAAGAACGTGGAGTTAATCAGCGTCAATACCGATCTCCAGGACTTGAATAAGAAAAAAGCGCATTTGAAGATAAGAATCGGGGAGAAGATAACCCAGGGGCTGGGAGCGGGAATGAAGCCGGAAATCGGAAGATTGTCGGCCGAGGAAAACGCCAAAGAGCTGGAAGATATTTTAAAAACGGCGGATATTGTTTTCCTGACCGCCGGCTTGGGCGGAGGAACCGGCTCCGGGGCCATGCCCGTCATCGCCGGAATCGCCAAGGGCTTGGGAGTCCTGACCATCGGCATCGTTACTCTGCCTTTTTCTTTCGAAGGGAAAAAAAGAAGGAAAATAGCGCAGAACAGCCTGGAAGAAATGGAAAATACGATTAATACCCTGGTGGTTATCCCCAACGATAAGCTGCTTGGCCTGATTCCCCCGAAATCCTCGGTTGAATTCGCCTTTGAAAAGTGCGACGAACTGCTGAAAGAGGCGGTGGAAAGCATTTCTAATGTCATTTCCAATCCCGGAATCCTTAATCTTGACTTTGCCGACGTCAAAGAGGTCTTGAAGAGCGGCGGTTCGGCCTTTTTCGGCATCGGCCGGGCCCGGGGCAAGGACAGGGTTGCCAAAGCCCTGGATATCGCGCTTTTTTCTCCCTTAAGCGACTCTCCTTTGGAGAAATTGGGCAGTATTTTGTTCAATATCGCCTCGGGAAGCAACAATTTTTACTTGTCCGAAGTCAAAAAGATAGCCGAAGCGATAAAAAAGAGGACTTCTTCCTCGGCCAAGGTCGTTTTCGGCGCTTCTTTTGACAAAAACCTGGCCAAAGACGAGATTCGGCTGACCATAATCGCCACCAGTCTCGATCAAGGGCAGTAATACAATCTTTTAAAAAATTTGTCAAAGTTGACAGCAAATTTTTTGGGGTTTAAAATTATTGTATGAAGAACAAAATCCTCAAAATTGAAAAAAGAAATGGCGACATTGTTGATTTTGACCAAGAAAAAATTACCAACGCCGTTTTTAAGGCGATTACCGCCACTCAACAGGGCAACGGGAAGAAAACCAAAAGAATTTCCGACAAGATCGTCAAGATTTTAAACAGAAGATTCAAAAAAGAAGAGACACCTCAGGTTGAGCAAATCCAGGATATCGTGGAAGAGGTTTTGATTTTGGAAGGAGAGGTGGAAGCGGCCAAGGCCTTCATCCTTTACCGGGAGCAAAGGAGGAGAATAAGGGAGGCGCAGACCATCAGCGAGGAAGCCGTGGACAGAGTTGATGATTATCTGGATAAAATGGACTGGGAAGTTCAGGAAAATTCCAATATGACTTTTTCCCTGCAGGGATTGAACCATTACGGGGTCTCCTACATCGTTAAAAAATACTGGCTGAATAAGATTTATCCCAAAGAAGTGAGGGAGGCCAACGAATCGGGAGATTTTCATTTGCACAACCTGGATACTCTGGCCTGTTATTGCGTGGGCTGGGATTTGTACGATTTGATTACCCGAGGCTTCGGCGGAGTCCACGGAAAAATCGAGTCCTTCCCGCCGAAACATTTCAGGTCCGCTTTGGGCCAGGTGGTTAATTTTATGTACACTCTTCAGGGAGAAGCGGCCGGAGCGGTTTCTTTTTCCAATTTTGACACGCTTCTCGCTCCTTTTATCCATTACGATAATTTGAGCTACGCCCAGGTTGAACAGGCGATGCAGGAATTTCTTTACAATATGGCCATCCCGACCAGGGTCGGGTTCCAAAATCCGTTTACAAATATTACCCTGGACTTGAAACCGTCGTCTGTTTTCGCCAATCAGCCGGTAATTATCGGCGGGGCCCCCCAAAAAGAAACTTACGGAGAGTTTGAAGAAGAAATGAAAATGTTGGTTAGGGCTTTTTATTCGGTTATGTTAAAAGGAGACAAGAGCGGCAGACCTTTTTCCTTTCCCATTCCCACCATCAACATTACTCACGATTTTCCCTGGGACGACCCGGCTTTTGACGGGCTGTTCGAGGCCTCGGCCAAGTACGGCATAAACTATTTCGCCAATTATTTGAATTCCGAGATGAAACCGGAAGACGTCAGGTCAATGTGCTGTCGCTTGAGGCTGGACTTGAACGAATTGGCCAATAGGGGAGGAGGAGGGCTGTTCGGCTCCGGTTCTTTGACCGGCAGCATCGGCGTGGTGACAATCAATCTTCCCCGACTCGGCTATTTATCCAAAACCAAAAAAGAATTTTTCAAGAGATTGTCGTCAATAATGGATATTGCCAAAGAAAGCCTGGAGATAAAGAGAAAAACCATTGAAGATTTCACTTCCAAAGGCCTTTATCCTTATTCGCGCTTTTATCTGGCCGGAGTCAAGAAAGCCAAGGGTCAGTATTTCGCCAATCATTTTTCAACCATCGGCATCGTGGGAATGAATGAATCTTTGCTCAATTTTCTGGGAGAAAACGTCGGAACCAGAAAAGGCCGGCAGTTCGCCCTGGAAATCATGGACTTCATGAGGGACAAGCTGATTCATTACCAGAAAGAAACCGGCAATATCTATAATCTGGAGGCCACGCCGGCCGAATCCACGACTTATCGTCTGGCCCAGAAAGACAAGAAGCTTTATCCCGATATTATCGCCGCCGGAACGAAAAAAGTTCCTTATTACACCAATTCCACCCAGCTGCCCGTGAATTACACGGACGACATCTTCGAGGAAATGAAATTACAGGACGACCTTCAATGCAAATATACCGGGGGAACGGTCGAGCATCTGTTTCTGGGCGAGGAGGTTTCGGACATTGAAACGGTAAAGAACCTTATAAAAAAGGTTTTCGGAAAATATCATTTGCCCTACATCACCCTAACACCCACTTTTTCCGTTTGTCCCACTCACGGATACATCTCCGGCAATCATTTCTATTGTCCCAAGTGCACCATTGAGCAGCCCTGCGAGGTTTATTCCAGGGTGGTGGGCTACTTAAGACCGGTTTCCCAGTGGAACGAAGGCAAGCAGCAGGAATTCAAAGAAAGAAAAGAATTCAGCATCAAGCCGTTTTTAGTTAAAACTGAAAAGAATTAATGACTATCGGGGGACTTCAAAAAGTCACGCTTATTGATTACCCGGGAAAAATCGCTTGTACGGTATTTTTAACCCGATGCAATTTCCGGTGTCCTTTTTGCTATTCCCGGGAATTGGTTCTGGAAGAAGAAATAGAGAAACAGCCCAAGATGAATATTGACGACTTTTTTTCTTTTCTGGAAGAGAAAAAAGGCATGCTGGACGCTTGCGTTGTCTGCGGCGGAGAGCCGACCCTTGATTCTCAATTAAAGGATTTTTTGAAAAGAATTAAAAAAATGGGATTTTTGGTTAAGATTGACACCAATGGCTATTTGCCGGAGAAATTGAAAGAACTGATTGACGAAAATCTGGTTGATTACATCGCCATGGACATCAAGGCCCCCTTAAATGAAGAAAAATACAGCCAGGCGGCGGGAATAAAAGTTGACGTTGAAAGAATCAAAAAGAGCATCGAGCTAATTAAGAATTCGGGAATCGATTACGAATTCAGGACAACCGTTGTTCCCGGCTTTCATCGAAAAGAAGACCTCGTTGAAATGGCTAGGGCTATCGGCCCGGCCAAAAGATATTTTCTTCAGAGCTTCCGCGGCGAAAAAGGAACCCTTGATTCCAATTTGGAAGGAATAAAGCCCTTTGCCGAAGAAGAAATAAGGGAAGCGATAAAGGAGATTTCTTTTTTGTTTGAAGTCTGCAAGTCGAGATAATATGTTTCCTTTGTACGACCAAAGCCGGAAAAAAAGAAAGCTGCCGGTTATGACCATGGCCCTGGTGGTCTTTAATGTTTTTTTCTTTGTTGCTTCTTTCTGCGACCCCGAGTTTTTTTTCAAAACCTTTGCTTTTTCTTTTGACAATCTTTTTAACGGCCGGCTTTATACCGTTTTCACCTCGATGTTTTTGCACAAAGACCTGCTTCATCTTTTGGGCAATGTCTGGTTTCTGTGGGTTTTCGGCGAGAATCTGGAAGCGAGAATCGGGAGCTGGAAATTTTTGCTTTTTTACTTCCTCTGCGGTACGGCCGCGGTTTTGGCTTATGCTTTGACCGAAGACCAAAACACTCTTCTTATCGGCGCTTCCGGAGCCATTGCCGGCATCATGGGGGCTTATCTGGTTCTTTTTCCCCGGAACAAGATACGGACCGTTGTTCCTTTGATTTTTTTCTGGGCCACTATTTCCGTTTCCGCTTTCGTTTTTCTGATAGCCTGGTTTTTAATCCAGATACTTTCCCTGGGCGTTTCCGACATGGTCGCTTATTCTTCCCATATCGGAGGTTTTTTGTTCGGGATGCTGGCCATTAAAAGCTTCAGTAAAAAGAGATAAATGGAAAAAACGCTTTTGGCTTTTATGGCGGGCGTTCTTTTCGCCTCTTTTTTTAATTTTTCGGGCTTTGTTTTTTTGATTGCCGGCTTGAGCTTAATCGGGGTCTGGATTGCCAAAGACAAGCGGATGGTTTCTTGGGGTTTGGCCCTGATTGTTTTCGGCTTGGCCGTATTCTATTTCCAATTCCGTTATCTTGACCTGAAGAGCGGCGAATTAGGTTTGCTTGAAGACAATTCTTCGGTTGTTTTGACGGGTATTGTTTCCAAAGAACCGCAAATGGACTTTGACCGGCAGAAGATAACGGTTTCAATTCCGGGAAACGAAAAACTGCTGGTTTCCGCTTCCGTCTTCCCCGAGTACGAGTTCGGGGACAGGATTGAAATCAAGGGAAAATTCAGGAAGCCGGGAATGATTGACGATTTTAATTACGAGGGTTTTCTTTTGAAGGACGGCGTCACCGGCTACATGACTTTTCCGGAAATAAAGGTTTTGGAAAAAAATCAGGGGAATGGAATAATCGCTTTCGTTTATTCTTTCAAGAAGAAAATGGTTTCCGTGATTGAAAAAAATTTGTCTTTGGAAAAAGAAGCCATTCTTGAAGCCACGATATTCGGCAACACTCTTAAAATGGGGGACGATTTGAAGCAAAAACTCAGTTTGAGCGGCTTGAGTCATGCCATCGCCATTTCCGGAGCCCATATCGTTCTTTTCGCCGGCATCATTTTCGAGCTCTTTCTGCTTTTCGGCCTCTGGCGCAACCAGGCCCTGCTGGCTTCGGTTTTTTTCATACTTTTCTACGTATTTTTCGTCGGTATGCCGGCTTCGGCCGTCCGGGCCGGGTTCATGGTCAGCCTCGTTTTTCTGGCCCAGGTTTCGGGGAGGAACGTTTCCAATTTGAGGACTTTGATTATCGCCGGCTTTTTGATTATTTTTTTCAACCCTCTGGTTTTGAGGTACGACGTGGGCTTCCAGCTTTCTTTTTTCGCCACCTTAGGCCTTATTCTGCTCGGTCCGGTTTTTAATTATTGGCTCAAACCGCTTATCAAGCTAAAAGCTTTGAGAGAGGTTTTGGCCATGACTCTTGCCGCCCAGATTTTCGTTCTGCCTATTTTGTCCCTGAACTTCGGATATTTTTCCCTGATTTCCCTGCTTTCCAACATCCTGGTTTTTCCCGTCCTGCCCGTGATTATGATTTTGGGAATCCTTTTTCCTCTTCTGGGACTGGTTTTTCCCTTGCTTTCCTGGGCCCTGGCCATGATTTGCTCCCTTTTCCTCTCTTATCTGGTTTTAATAATTGATTTTTGTTCTTTTCTTCCTTTTTCCAGAATAGAAACGCCTTTTGTTCTTTTCTTCCTTTTCTATCTTCCCCTGCTGTTTTTCCTGTTTTCAAAAAAGAGGGAGGGGGAATTGGACTTTTTCATTTAATGAGGTATAATTATACATATGCACAAAAAGGCCTGGGTCATATCAATAAATATGGGTTACGGCCATCAAAGAACGGCATACGCCCTGAGGGATTTGGCTGTTGGAAAAAAGATTATCAACGCCAACGATTACAAGGGCATACCCAAGGGAGACAAAAATGTCTGGGAGGGCTCGCGCCGATTTTATGAATTTGTTTCCAGGTTTAAAAAAGCGCCCTTTATCGGAAAAATCATTTTTTCCCTTTTTGACGCCACCCAAAGGATAACGGAATTTTATCCCAAAAGAGATTTATCGCAGTCAAACTTCACTCAAAAAAGGACTTACCCTCTTTTTAAAAGGGGCTGGGGGAGGCACTTGATTAACAAATTGTCCGCCAAAAACGGACGGCCCTTCGTTTCCACTTTTTACACGCCCGCCTTCATGGCCGAATATTTTAATTATCCCGGCGATATTTATTGCGTGGTTTGCGACGCCGATATCTCCCGGGGCTGGGCGCCCTTGAAGCCGGGCCAGAGCAGGATAAAATATTTCGCCCCCACCAAAAGAGTGGTGGACCGCCTGGTCCTTTACGGAATCAAAAAAGAAAACATTTTTTTGACCGGCTACCCTTTGCCCATGGAAATCATCGGCAAGAGGCTGGAGAAAGTGAAAGAGGACCTGAAGCACAGAATTCTCAACCTCGACCCCTGGGCGGTTTATCAGAAAAAATACGGAGGCATGCTCAAGGAGAAACTGGGAGAGTTTCCTTCCAAAGCCGACCATCCCCTGACCATTATGTTCGCCGTGGGCGGAGCGGGAGCGCAAAAAGAAATGGGGGTGAATGTTCTGAAACAATTAAGAGACAATATTTCCAACGGCGAAGTGAAAGTAATTCTGGTGGCCGGAACGAAAAAGAAAATCAAGGAATATTTCAAAGAAGAAATTGAAAAGCTGAAAATCAGCCCTTCCCAAGAGAGGGTGGAGATTATCTTTGAGGAGACCTTTGAAAAATATTTTGACAGCTTCAATTCCGCTTTGAGGAAAACGGACATTTTATGGACCAAGCCGAGCGAACTTTCCTTCTATTCCGCCTTGGGTCTTCCCATTATCATCGCCCCGACCATCGGTTCCCAGGAAGAGTTCAACCGGGCCTGGCTTTTGAGTTCCGGATTCGGGGCGGAGGAAGAAAACACCGACTTCATCAAGGACTGGCTTTTTGACTGGCTGAAGGAGGGGCGTTTGGCGGAAATGGCCCTGGAAGGATTTATTGAAGGAGAACAAATGGGTGTTTTAAGAATTAAGGATATAATCGGAAAATGACCTGGCTTTTAGTCGCCATTCTTGGTTATCTTTTTTTCGCTCTGGCTTCCTTGGGAGACAAGATTGTTTTGAAAAAGGCTCCCAAGCCCAAGCTCTACGCTTTTTACGTGGGAGTTTTAAGCCTGCTGGCCGTTGTTTTCATTCCCTTTATCGGCTTCCGGCTCCCTTCTTCGGGCACCTGGGTTTGGATATTTCTGGACGGCGTAGTTTATATCTGGGGTCTTTACGTTTTTTTCCGCGCTTTGGACAAATACGAGGTTTCCAGGGTAATGCCCATGGTTGGAGCTTTCCAACCAATCTTCATTTTCATCTTAACCTGGCTTTTCTGGCCCATTAATCAGTTAAGCTTGAGTTTGGCCGATTTCTCGGGTTTTTTCCTGCTGTTTTTGGGAGGAATGGCGATTAGCCTGGAGAAAAACTATCAACTGACCAAAGACAGCTTTTTACTTTCCTCTTTCGCTTCGCTTTTGTTCTCCCTGGATTTCATTTTCCTGAAGTTCGTTTTGCTGGAAATGCCTTTTCTCTCCGGGTTCGTAATAGTCAGGGTGGCCAGCGCCTTCTTCGCTCTTTTCTTCCTTTTTGACAAACAGGTGAGGAAGGATGTTTTCGGGAGCAAAAAACAAAAACAGGAAGTGGGCCCTATTTTCATTTTGGCCCAGGCAGCCGGGGGACTGGCGACGATTCTTCAGAGCCTGGCCATTGCCCTGGTGCCGGTGGCTTTCCTGGCCATTGTTAATGCCTTGAAAGGCGTTCAATACGTTTTCCTTTTTGTCTTGACCGTTCTTTTTTCCTACCACCTTCCCGCGTTTTTGAAAGAAACTTTGTCAAGGAAAGTGTTGATGCAAAAACTGGTCGCTATTTTAATAATCGGCCTGGGCCTGGCGGTTTTGGTGCTTTACGGAAGCAATCCGGGCAATTGATAAATGAACAAATCATTCACTTTAATCGAAATACTGGTCGTTATCGTCATTGTCGGAATTATTTCCGCTTTCATTATCGTTTCCATGGCCGGGGTTTCGGACAAGGCCAGGACTGCTAAAAACCAGACCTTTTCAAGCTCTTTAAGGAATTCTTTATTGGCCAGCCTTGTTTCCGAGTGGAAGTTTGATGGACCGACAGATGAAGGGGTTTTAGCCACTAACAGCGATATTTTGGATAGTTGGGATGGTAATAATGGCGATATCGGCGCTAATCCGCCCATTGTCAAAACCGGAACAAATTGCGTGAAAGGGAAGTGCATGGATTTCGACGGCACAGATCTCCTTTATTTGACCAACAACGCTAATTTAAGCCTGCCCAATACCATAACAACAGAATTTTGGCTTTATCCAAAGGATTATTATGTTGGTTATGCCTCGCGTCCCTTTAGGAAATACACTTCAACCAGCGATGCCAATTTTGTTCTGTATTTTTTCGGCACCACTGCCGGAGGCGATTATAAGCGTGTTCGTTTTTACGCCACTGCCGGAGGAAGTTGGACGAATGTATCTAATGGGTCTCCGCTTAGTAATCTTAATAAATGGTATTATTTTGTTTGGACATATAGCGCCACTGCCGGAGGCCTTCTTTATGTTAATTCTACGCCCATCGGTAGTCCGGTTGCTTCCGGCACCTTGGCCACCAACAGCGCAAACGTAATTTTAGGGGAAGGATTTTCCGGTCTTGTTGACGAAATCAGGATTTACAACGAAGCTCTGCCCGCCTCAAGGATAAAAGAGAATTATTATTCCGGAATTAACAGCTTGTTAAGCAATAATTCTTTGCCAAAAGGGGAATATTTTGAGGAATTAGCCCATTTAAAATAAGACCTTGCTTTTTGCCTTTTTTGGTGTATTATATGTTTAATGACGTCAAAAGTTAAGTACATGCTGTTGATTTTTCTTTTTTTCTTTTTAGCTCTTTTTGCTTATTTCTTTATCGGTATCGGCAAGCCCGCTCCGGAAATGAAGTGGGGGGTTAATTTTTCCGTGAAGCAGACGGATTTTTTGGGTCTGGACGACCGGGAAACATATTTGGCCCTTTTGGACGACTTGAAGGTCAAGAGAATCAAGATTTCCGTGCACTGGGATTTGCTGGAAAAGGAAAGGGACGAGTTTGATTTTTCGGAACTGGATTGGCAGATGCGGGAAGCGGAAAAAAGAAACGTCGAAGTGATTCTGGCCGTCGGGATGAGAACTCCGCGCTGGCCCGAATGCCACATGCCCGTTTGGGTGAGAAATCTGGACAAATTGGACCAGCAGCAGAATATTTTGAAAATGCTGGTCCGAATCGTGAACCGCTACAAGGATTCGCCTTCTTTGGCTGGCTGGCAGGTGGAAAACGAGGCCTTTCTTGATTTCGGCGCCTGTCCCTGGTCCGACGCAGGATTCTTAAGGCAGGAAGTGAGCTTTATTAAGAAGATTGACGACCAGCATCCGATAATTCTTACCGAGAGCGGGGAGCTTTCCTTGTGGATGAGGTCAGCCGCCATCGGGGACATCGTGGGGGTCACCACCTACAGAAATGTCTGGCAGGACCAGTTTAATTTCTATTTCTCCTATCATCTTCCGGCTTTTTTCTATTACCGCCGGGCGGAAATAGTGCGCAACGTTTTCAAGAGAGACGTTATCGGAGTGGAGCTTCAGGCCGAACCGTGGTGCCAGCAGTCCATTATCAACGCTTCTCTGGACGAGCAGATGATTACTCTCAGCCTGAACCAGCTCTATCAAAACATCGATTTTGCCAAAAAGACCGGGATTGACACTTTTTATTTCTGGGGAGGAGAATGGTGGTATTGGATGAAAGTCAGGCAAAACCATCCCGAGTTTTGGGAGGTGGCTAAGATATTTATAAATCAATGATTATGTTAAGCATTATTATACCGACTTTAAACGAGGAAAAGAATCTTTCTTCCCTTCTGCCGGCCATCAGGCAAGAAGGAGTGGAAAATCTGGAGATCGTGATTGCCGATGCCGGTTCCACTGACAAAACCCGGGAAATCGCCGGGAACTTCGGTTGTATTATA
>JAQUOX010000013.1:0-4440 GCA_028716905.1 Minisyncoccota bacterium | reverse complement strand
TTCAGCTACTATCTTTATTACGAATTAAGGCAGGAGATTTCCAGGGCCGGGGTGCCCATAATAACCCAGGAGAACAACGGCCAGGAATACGTTCCCCAGACAACGGAAGAGGACAGGGTGATAAAGGTGGTCAAAGAAGCTTCGCCTTCGGTGGTCAGCGTCATTATCAGCAAGGAGGTTTTTACATTGGACTTCTTCGGAGTTTCGGGGGAAAGCGAGAAGATGGAAGTGGGAGCCGGCAGCGGGTTCATTGTTTCTTCCGACGGCATGATTTTGACCAATAAGCACGTGGTTTCGGACGAAAATGCCGAATACACGGTCCTTACCTCTAACAGCAAGGAATATTCGGCCAGGGTTTTGGCCCGCGACCCGGTTCAGGACTTGGCGATTTTAAAAATCGAGGGAACGGGCTTTGTTCCCCTGAGGCTGGGCAGCAGTTCCGATATTCAGATCGGGCAGACCGTGATTGCCATCGGCAATGCTTTGGGAGAATTGCAAAACACGGTTTCCGTCGGCGTAATCTCGGGTCTGGGTCGGACAGTGACCGCGGCCACGGAAGGAACGAAGGAGACCCTGGAAGACATTATTCAGACCGATGCGGCCATAAACCAGGGCAATTCCGGAGGACCGCTTTTGAACTTGTCGGGCGATGTTATCGGCATTAACACGGCCGTGGCCCTTTCCGGAGAGAACATCGGCTTTGCCATTCCCATTGACAAGGCAGTCAGGGGAATTGAACAGGTAAAAGAAATCGGGAAGATATCTTATCCCTTTTTGGGCGTGCGCTACGTTTTAATCGACGAGGATTTGGCCGCGGAAGAGGGCTTGCCGGTTTCCTACGGCGCTTGGCTGGTCGAGGGGATCAATTTTTCCCAGCCGGCCGTTACCCCCGGTTCTCCGGCCGAGATTGCCGGGCTCAAAGAAGGGGACATTATTCTGGAAATGGAGGGAGAGAAAATATCCAAAGACAATTCTTTGGCCAAAATCATATTCCGTTATTCTTCGGGAGACACCATTTCCCTGAAGATTCTCAGGGGCAACGAGGAGATGATAAAAAGAGCTGTTTTAAGCGAGTGGCAGTAAAATATGAATTCAGACGTTGAAGAAATCAAATCGAGACTGAATATCGTTGACGTGATTTCCAGCTACATCAAGCTGGAGAAAGCTGGGGTCAATTATCGGGCCCGGTGTCCTTTTCACGACGAGAAAACGCCTTCGTTTTTCGTTTCTCCTTCGCGCCAAATCTGGCATTGCTTCGGCGGCTGCAACGAAGGCGGGGACATTTTCAAGTTCATCATGAAGATAGAGGGAATTGAATTCGTGGACGCCCTGAAGATTCTGGCCGACCGGGCCGGGGTGCAGCTGAGGCAAAGCAAAGAATGGAAGAAGTTGAAGACGGAAAGGCAGACGCTTCTGGAAATTCACGACCAGGCCAGCCGGTTTTACGAATTCCAGCTGGAAAAAAGCAAGAAAGGCCTGGAAGCCGGGGATTATCTGCTTAAGAGAGGATTAAAGGAAGAAACAATCAAGAAGTGGCGTTTGGGCTATGCGCCCGATACCTGGCAGGGCTTGTCCGATTTTTTGATTGGCAAAGGGCATAACCGGGAGGATTTGGTCAAGGCCGGTCTGGCGGTCAAGAAAGAAGAGGGCAAGATGTTCGACCGCTTCAGGGGCAGAATCGTTTTTCCCATTATGGGCTTCAATTCGGAAATAGTGGGGTTTACGGGAAGGATTTTCGGCCGGGACGACAAGGAAGAGGCCAAGTATTTGAACAGCCCCGCTACCTTGATTTTTGACAAGAGCCGGGCTCTTTACGGAATAGACAAGGCCAAGCTGGAAATCAGGAAAAAGGATTCCTGCGTTTTGGTCGAGGGCAACGTTGACTGCATCATGTCGCACCAGGCCGGAATAGAAAACTGCATCGCCGTTTCCGGAACCGCCTTAACCCCTTTCCACTTAAGCGTAATCAAGAGGTATTCCAAGAAGCTGGTTCTGGCTTTTGACATGGATTTGGCCGGAAACAAGGCCACGGAAAAAGCCATTGATTTGGCGGAAAAGGCTGATTTTGAAATCAAGGTTATTCCCCAAAGCCAGGACAAGGACCCGGCTGACATCGTACTCAAGGAGGGAGAGGAGAAGTGGAGGGAGATGGTCAATGAGTCAAAGCCCATTGCCGAGTTTTTCTTCAATCTGGCCGTGGACAAAAGAAACCTTGATTCAATCGAAGACAAAAAGAAGATACTGAAGGAATTCCTGCCCAGAGTCAAGAAGATGGAGAACAAGGTGGAGCAGTCGTATTGGATTGAGAAATTGGCCCAGGAATTGAAAAGCAAAGAAGAGGATATCAGGAGCGAATTGAACAAGCTGAAGGTCAAGAAAGAAGAAGCAAAAGAAGAAGAATGCCTGACCGGTAAGAAAACAAGGAGGGAGCTGTTGGAGGAAAAGATACTGGCCTTGGTTTTGAAAGACCGGACGAGGATTGCCTTAATCAGCGATTTTTCTTTGTTCTCTTTTCCGGAGAAAGACATTCTGGAGAGCATAAAGGAAAAGCAGGATGTTTCTTTCGAGGAAATCAAAGCCGAATTCAGCCAGCTGGAGAAAGTCGTTAATTTCCTCAATTACATTTTTCTCAAGGCAGAGGTTCTGGAGGAGCTGGAGGAAGAAGAGGAATTGAAAAAATGCCTTTCCGAAATGGAAAATCTTTCCCAGAAAGAGAAGCAGAGCGTCCTTCATTTGAAAATCAGGGACTTGGAGAAACAGGGGGATTCTGATAAAGTAAAGTCGCTTCTGGAAGAATTTAAGAATCTTGTTAAAAAAGACGATTATGAAGAAAAAAACAAAGAAGAAAAAGACTGTCTCTAAAAAAAGGGTTAAGGCAAAGAAGAAGCCCTTAAAAAAGAAAGTCAGGCCCAAAAAGAAAGTGGTGAAGAAGAAAAAAGCCGTAAAGAAGAAAGTCAGGCCCAAGAAGAAGGTTGCGAAGAAAAAGGCCAAGCCCAAGAAAAGGAAAAAGAAATTCATTTCGGTCGTAACCGAGGAAAAGCTGGAGGGGCTGGTTAAAAAAGCCAAAACCCGGGGCTTTGTCACCTTTTCCGAGATTCTTTCATACTTTCCCAACATAGAGGACAATATCCTGGAAGTGGAAAAGATGTTCAGCCGGCTGGAAAAGGAGGGAATCGAATTGAAAGAATCAAAAGGATATCTGGATTTCGATGAAAAAGCGGTGAAGAAAAAGAAGAGTTTTTCCTCGGCCAAGATTGATTCGGTCCAATCGTATTTGAAGGAAATAGGGAAGATTTCTCCGATTACGGCCCGGGAGGAGAAAGAGTTCGCCAAAAAGATCGAGATGGGAGACGAAGAATCCAAAAGAAAGCTGGCCGAGGCCAATTTGCGATTGGTCGTTTCCATCGCCAAGAAATACATCGGCCGTTCCCCGAACCTGACCCTACTGGACTTGATTCAGGAAGGAAACCTGGGTTTGTTTCGGGCAGTGGAAAAGTTTGACTGGAGGAAAGGATACAAATTTTCCACTTACGCCACCTGGTGGATCAGGCAGACCATTACCAGGGCTTTGGCCGACCAGGCCAGAACAATCAGGATTCCGGTCCACATGATTGAAACCTTGACCAAATACACCCAGGTAAAAAGGAGGTTGTTGCAGGATTTGGACAGGGAGCCTTTAGACGAGGAGATTGCCGCAGAGATGGGTTTGGAGATCGTCAAAGTCAGGCATTTGGAGAGGATTGCCCAGAAAGCGGTTTCTCTGGAGACGCCGGTGGGGGAAGACGACAAGGACAGTGTTTTGGGAGAGTTCATTAAGGACGACAAGATAGAATCACCGGCCGCCCAGGCGGGCAGGAAGCTCTTGAGAGAGCATTTGGGGGAGATATTCAAGGATTTGGCCGAAAGGGAGAGAAAAATACTTTCCATGAGGTTCGGACTGGAAGACGGGGTGATGCACACCCTGGAAGAAGTGGGCCAGGAGTTTAACGTGACCAGGGAAAGAATCAGGCAGATTGAAGCCAAGGCCATAGAGAAAATCAGGCAGCATAAGGACCTTAAGAAGCTGGCGGGGTATTAGGTTGCAAAAAGACAAGAAATGGGTATAATATCCAAAAGTTCTTAATATTCCGGCGTGGCGCAATGGTAGCGCGGATGCCTGTAAATACTTGCAGCTTTCTCGAGTAATCGAGATTGAAAAACGAGGTGAATTGCGGGAAACCTAAAGGTTTTATGCCCATGGCAATCCGCAGCCAAGCCTGAATTTTCAGGAAGGTTCAGAGACTATCCCTTACGGGAGTACTGCTTAGAAATGAGCGGGAAGCGCCTCGCCCCTTAATATTTAAGGGTGATGATATAGTCCATGCCTAGTAGAAATATTAGGAAAAGTGTAAGCATTAGGTTGTAGGTTCGAATCCTACCGCCGGAGCCAAATTGTATGTT
>JAQUOX010000012.1 GCA_028716905.1 Minisyncoccota bacterium | reverse complement strand
AAACAGCAACTCCCCCCGAGGCGAAAGAAAGCATTAAAGAAAACAAAACAGCGTGGCTGTTATTTTCTTTTTCGTTTAGTGGTTTTGGGATTTCTTTTTTCGGGGCTTCTATCAAGCTGTTGGCTTGTTTCGGCGTTCCTCCGACGTTTAAGCTTGTTTGCCAGGATTTCAAATCGAGAGACCTCTCCATGGTCTTTTTCGTTTCGTTGTTTCCATAGTCCCAGCCCTGGGAACAATCAATCCGGTCAATAATATTATTATTAGAATCAATTAATTCTATAATTTCTCCTTTATTATTCAGGGCCTTGCTGTGGATTAAATCCAAATCTGCCTGGTTTTTATTCCGTCCCAGGAGATAAAAACCGTTGGCCGGAATTATTCCCTTAAGGTTGATTGTTTTTGTTTGAGAAATAATGATTTTCCAGTTATTGAGAACAACATCTTGGTCGGCGGTATTATACAATTCTATCCATTCGTTGGAGCTTGATTCTTCGTTTCCCATCCAGCAGATTTCGTTTATCAAAACATCGGCTTTGGCTGTCTGGAATATCAATAAAAGAAAAACGATTAGAGCAAGTTTTTTTGATTGTTTTTGCATCGTATTCCCAAATGCTTGTAGGCCAATTCGGTGGCCACCCTTCCTTTTGAGGTCCTTCTGATCAGCCCCAGCTGAATTAAATAGGGTTCGTAAATTTCCAAAATGGTGTTTTTTTCTTCGGAAGTGGAGGCTGACAGGGCCTGCAGTCCGGCCGGTCCGCCGTCGAATTTTTTGATAATCGTTTCCAGTATTCTTTTGTCCCCGGGCTCGAGTCCCAGCTCGTCGATTTCCAAGAAATCCAAGGCCTTGTCAGCCAGGTCCTTGGTTATGATTCCTTTGCCTTCTATCTGGGCGAAATCCCTTACTCTTTTTAAAAGCTTGTTGGCCGTCCGGGGAGTGAACCTGGATCGCTGGGCGATTTCTTTGACCGCTTCTTCGTCTATTCTGGCATTTAAGATTTGGGCTGATTTTTTAACGATTTCTTCGATTTCTTTCTGGTCGTAAAAATTCAATTGGAGGATTGCCCCGAACCGGCTTCTTAGGGGAGCGGAGAGAAGGTCGATTCTCGTGGTCGCTCCGACCAAAGTAAAGCGGGGAAGCTTCAGGTCAATGCTTCTGGCCATGGGTCCCCGGCCCAAAATGAGGTTGAGCTTGAAGTCTTCCATGGCCGAATAAAGGTATTCTTCCACAAACCTGTTGATGCGGTGGCACTCATCGATGAAAAGAAAGTCACCCTCGCTCAAATTGGTCAGAATGGCCACCAGATCTCCCGATTTCTCGATGATGGGTCCGGAAGTTGTTTTAATGTTTGCTTTTGATTCTTGGGCGACGAGATAGGCGAGGGTTGTTTTTCCCAGGCCGGCCGGTCCGTAAAAAAGAATATGGTCGGGCATCTCGTTTCTCTCTTTGGCAGCCCCAATCATCACCTTCAGGTGCTTTTTTATCCGTTCTTGGCCGATGTAATCGCCCCAGTTTTTGGGTCTTAAGGTGGATTCGATTATTTCTTCATTGTTGTCCATTGCGTTTTATAATAGTTTTTTCTGCGGATTTTTGTCTTGAATAAAATTATGAATTTTTTCAACAAATTCTTTGGCGTTTTTAAAAGCTTGTTCCGTTTCTGTTTTAGACACTAAAAGTCCGGGCTCGTCATAAGTAAAACGATTGCGCTTTTTTCTCATTCTGTCAAAATGTCTGACAATTTTTAAATTATCTCTTCCTAAGACATGTTCGCAGAAGGCAACAACGGTTTTGTGTTGTTCGCCGTCAATAGGGCGATGTTTAAAAGAAAGCATTAGGGCACGACCCGACCTTAACATCGCCAGGTAAGCATAATTATAGGCGGCTTCGGTGTCAATTCGCAGGTTTGCGCTGGCGACATGCAGATCTTTTCGAGCCCTATCTAAATGTTTAATTACTTGGTCAAAACCAATTGTTTCTTCTTTAATTAGCCCTTTTTGTTTATATAAAGAAAGAAAAGCTTTCACGACAATTCTATTGTTTTATAGTGTAAAATATTTTTAATAAAAGAATTTTTGTCTTTCTTTTGATTAAATTCTTTTTCTGTCATTAAAGTATAATTGATTTCTCGGCCAAGTTTTTCTTCTAGTCGCGAGATGGCATCAATCAATGTGTTTTCGTCAACCGTGCCTATGACGAATAAGTCAACATCGCTTGCCGCACCTTCTTCTGCCTTAGCATAAGAACCATAGATAAAAGCCCTTTTAACGCCTCCTATTTTTCCGATGGTCTTTTTAAGGCTGCCTTCTATGCCCATGGTTTTAAAGAAAATACTTTTTATTTCTTTGTAAAGAGGGTGTTTTTTATTCAAACAGAAGAAACGGCTGTTCGCTCGGTAAGAGCTTTCTAGTATTTTTTCTTGAACAAGCTTGCTTATGTCTCGTTGAAAAACGCCCGGCTTTTTACCAATCATTCTGGCGATTTCGCGAAGATAATATGATTTCTCGGGATTGTTGAAGAAAATTTCTAGGATCAAGGTTTGATTTTTTGTAAAGCTCAACATCTTGAGGGGCATGGTTATTGTATGCTATATACATACAATTGTATGTTATTAGCATACGCGTGTCAATGCTTTACCAGCTCTTGACAATTTTTTAAAAGTGTGTTATTTTAAAAACACAAAATGATTCTTGAACTGGGGGTAGGGATTTTCTGTAGCTAACGGATGGTTTGGTTCCGACTGGACTATTCCTCAGGGGAATTCTTGACTTTCAGCCCGGTTGCTAAAGTTAGACCCCCAGTTCAGGAATTATTTTCTGCATTGCTTGTCAATGCAGTTTTTATTTTACCCGGTTGCTTTTTTAATTTCTTCCATTGTCGTCACATTGTTCAAAATTTTGATGTAGCCGTCTTGCTTCATGGTGGCCATACCTTTGTTTACGGCGAATTTTTCTATGGCCGAGGAAGAGGGAGAGGTTAAGATAAAATCCTCGGTTTCATTGTCAACGACAAAGGCCTCAAAAATGCCCAGCCGGCCCTTGTAACCGGTATTATTGCAGGCCTCGCACCCTTTGGGGAAAAGAATTTTTATTTTCGGGTCAAGATTGGGATGCTCCACGCTTTCGGGCAAATTTTTCAAGACCGCCTGCATTTCTTTGTATGTTTGGGCGGGGATTGTTTTTGCCTCGGCACACGCGGGACAAATTTTTCTTACCAGTCTTTGAGCCACGACCATGCTTAGGGCCGGAGCGATGTTAACCGGTTTTTCTCCCAGGGCTTGGAGCCGGGCAACGGTTCCGGCAGCGTCGTTGGTGTGAAGGGTGCTGAAGACCAGGTGCCCGGTCAGGGCCGCCTGAAGGGCGATACTGGCCGTTTCCAGGTCCCTGACCTCGCCCACCAGTATTACGTCCGGGTCCTGGCGAACGATTGATTTTAGCCCCGAGGGGAAATCATAGCCGCGCTTTTGGTCAACCTGGGTCTGGGAGATGCCTTCCAAATGATACTCTATCGGGTCCTCAATGGTTATGATTTTAATCTCCGGACTCTTGATTTTTTTTAAAAAAGCGTAAAGGGTGGTTGTTTTACCGGAACCGGTGGGCCCGGTAACGATAATCATGCCGTTGGGTTTTTGCGATTGCTCGGTAAAAACTTGATAAAGGTCTTTTCTTAGCCCTAAATCTTCCAGATTAATCAGGTTTTTGGGGTTAAGCACCCTCATCACTACTGTTTCTCCGTGCTCGGAGGGGAGAGTGGAGACCCTGATTTCTATTTCTTCCGGCTTTTCGTTCTTTTTCAAGACAACGGTGAACCTTCCGTCTTGGGGCTTTCTTTCAATGTTCAGCTTCATCTTGGAGAGAAGTTTTATTCTGGAGACAAGGGACCTGTATTCAAGAGAATTAAAAAAGTACACTTTATGCAGAAGGCCGTCGATTCTCATCCTTAAAGACCCTCCTCCTTCTTCGGCCTCCAGATGCAAGTCGGAAGCGTCAAGATAAACAGCCCCGCCCATGATGGTTTTTAAAAGCAGGCTGGTTTCCTGAATTGATGCTTCTTCTATGCTCCGGACAAGGCTGGCCAGGTTTTTAAATTTTCTTTCGGCCTGGAAAAGAAACCCCAGCTCCAGCTCTAATTTTCCCGTTATTTTTTCCATAAATTAAATTAACAAGGTGATTATTTCTTTTTTCGCCGCAGTCAGGTCTTCTTTTTGGGTGAGGAAAATTCCTCCCTGGCTCTTGTACGAGCCCCGATAGGTGTTTTTAATCTTGGCGACAACTTCTTCTTTGTCGGAATAAAACACGCCTTTGACGGTCAGGGGAGAGGACTTGCCTTCCCAAAGCAGCATGAAAGAAGGAAGAAAAAACAAATTTTTCATTTTTTCCACCACAAAACCCAGGTCGGACGACGTAGAATCGTTGCTTTTAAGGTCTTCCTCGGAAAGCGAAGAGATGTAAAGGTTTTCTTTCTCCAGAAAGTTGAGATTTTTAACGGTTTTTTCAAGAAGAATCAGTTTTCTTTTTGTGTCGGGTCCGGTGCGGCTGAAATAAAATTCTCCTCCCCTCTGAACCAGCCTTTTGACGACGGGCAGGGTCTGGCTGGTTTTTAATTTATCAAGAGAGGAGGTCAGTCCCCATAAAAGGAAGCCGGCGGTTTTTTCGTTGATGTTTTCCTGCATCGCCTCCAAAAGCAGGGCTGTTTTTTCCGAAAGGGAAACGCCCTCTTCAGTCAAGTTGACTTCCCCGTAGTTCTCGTTCTTCGGGTCGTTGCTGATATTGATTACGGCGCACCGGTAAATGGAGTCGATGTTTTCGCTGAAAGATTCTTCCAGCTCTTTGAAAGAGGCCGTATTAAAGGATATCACCAGGTCAAAAAAGGACGGAGAAGAAAGAGAGTTTTCTTCTTCTTCGGAAACTATTTTGCAGGAAAAACTCTCCGGGGTCGCATCTTCAATGTTTTTGGGGGTTAAATAAAGGTCGACGCCGTCGTTCTTCTTTTCGTAAAAAATTTCGGAAACGTCGTTTTTAAAAGAAATTACGAATTTTTTGCGCTCGAAGCTTTCAGTCAAAAGACCGGCCACTTCTTTCGGGTTTTTGTCCCGGGGGACGAAAACGTTTTTTTTGTCTTTCAGGGCGAAAAACAAGGCCAGAGCCGCTCCGGCGGCGTCCTGGTCGGAGTTTTTGTCGGCCACGATGACGATGTTTTTAGCGTTATCTATGATGTTTCTTGTTTTGGAAAAATCATCCATGTTTTCTTCAAATTACTTTATTTCAAGGGAAAAGTCAATCAGTATTGTCTTTATCTTTTAAATTGGATATAATCCAGAATAATGGAAATCATTTCTTGCAATTCTTCGGAAACCAAGCGGGCCGGGAAAGAGCTGGCTTTGAAGATTTTGTCTGCGCCCGAGAAAAGAAGGGTTTTGGCCCTGAAAGGAGGCCTGGGAGCGGGCAAAACCACTTTTCTCCAGGGTTTTGCCAAAGGACTTAATATAAGGAAGAAAATTTTAAGCCCCACCTTCGTCATTTTCAACAGGTTCAAGCTGAAATCCCCTTATTTTGAAAATTTTTATCATTTTGACTGTTATCGGATAGAAAACTTCAAAGAAATGGAATCCCTGGGCTTTAAAGAAATAGTTTCCAGTCCCAAAAATATCGTAGCGATTGAATGGCCGGAAAAAATAAAAAAGATTCTTCCCCGGAAAATTATTGAATTAAAGTTCAAGATTCTCGGAGAGGATAAGAGAAAAATAATTATTGATTGATTATGGAAGAAAAAAAAGAAAACTTCGTCATTATCGACGCCAATTCGGTCATCCACCGCGCTTTTCACGCCTTGCCGCCCCTTAAGAACAAAAAAGGAGAAACAGTCAATGCGGTTTACGGTTTCCTTTTGGTTTTATTGAAAATCATCAAAGAATTCAATCCCAAATATCTGGCCGCTTGCTTTGATTTGGGCGAGCCGACTTTCCGGAAAAAGGCCTATGACCAATACAAGGCCAAAAGAAAGAAAGCTCCCCAGGAATTCTACGACCAGATTCCCAAGCTGAAAGAAGTTTTAAAAATTTTCAACGTTCCCGTGTGCGAGAAGCCCGGGTTTGAGGGAGACGACCTTATCGGGACCCTGTCTTTTTCTCCTCATGCCGAAACAAAGAACATTATTGTTTCCGGGGATTTGGATACCCTGCAGCTGGTTGACGAAAACACCAATGTCTACTTTTTGAACCGGGGAGTGAAAGAGGCGATTATTTACAATAAAAATCTGGTTCAAAAAAGATACGAAGGATTGAGCGGGGAAGAGCTTGTCGACTTCAAGGCCCTGAGGGGAGACCCTTCGGACAACATACCCGGAGTCAAAGGCATCGGCGAAAAGACGGCCCTGCAATTGATTAAGGATTTTAAGGCCGTTGAAAATGTCTATAAAAACATCCAGAACGGGAAAATAGGAGAAAAAACCAGAGCCAAGCTTTTGGCGAACAAAGACATGGCTTTCCTGAGCAAAGAATTGTCAAAAATCAAAAGAGACGTTCCCATCGAGGTTTCTCTAAATAAATATCAGTGGGGGAAATACGACCCCCGCCGGGCAAAGAGCGCCCTGGAAGACCTTGATTTCAAAAGCCTGATTAAGAGGATACCCGGGATGGCCGAGGAAGAAAGAGGGTCTGGCGAAAATTTGAAATTGTGGTAAAATATATCTATGGATTACTCAAGCCGAGAATTGGAGGCCAAAGAAGAAGAGCTGCGCAAAATCAGATTGGCTTTTTTGAATATTTTAGAAGATACGGAAGAGGCGAAAATGCAGGCCATTGATGAAAAAAACAAAACCCTGGCCGTCATTAGAAATTTTACCGACGGACTTTTGGTTTTGGACGACGACAACAAAATAGAGCTGGTCAGCCCCTTGGTGGAGATTTTTTTAAAACAAGCGGAAGAGGAAATTTTGGGAAAAGACATTTTTAAGCTTTCCTCGAAAAAAATAGACCTTAAGCCCCTAAGGGAGGTTTTTAAAAAAAGAAAAGCCAAGGAGATAAAAAGCATTTTCCGAAAAGAAATCCACCTTGGCGAAGAATTGTTTTTGGAGGTTACCATTTCTCATTTTAAGTCCGGCGAAAAAAAAGGAACCCTGGTCATTCTTCACGATGTTTCCAGGGATAAGCTGGTGGAAAAAATGAAAACAGAGTTTGTTTCCATTTCCGCTCACCAATTGAGAACGCCCTTGTCCGCCATCAAGTGGACCCTGAGAATGATTTTGGACGGGGATATGGGGAAAATAAACGACGAGCAAAGAGACCTTCTGGAAAAAACCTATCAGAGCAACGAAAGAATGATAGCCCTGATTAATGATTTGTTGAATGTGACGAGAATCGAGGAGGGGCGCTTCCTTTACAAGCCGGAATCAATGCAGATAGAAGACATTGTGGACCAGACCGTCAGCGATTCGGAAGAAACAGCCGCCATTAAAAAGATTAAAATAAAAACGGAAAGGCCCAAAGAGCTTTTGCCCCCGGTGATGGTTGACAAGGAAAAAATGGGAATCGCTATTCAAAATCTTCTGGAAAACGCCCTGAAATACACTCCTGAAGAGGGAGCGGTGAAGATTTTTTTGGAAAAGAAAAACAAGGACGTGGTTTTTAAAATCGCTGACAGCGGGGTGGGCATCCCCAAAGACCAGCAATCCAGGATTTTCTCAAAATTCTTCAGGGGGAGCAACGTGATTAGAATGGAAACCGAGGGTTCGGGGCTGGGCCTTTATACGACCAAAAACATCATCGAGTCGCACAACGGGAAGATTTGGTTTGAATCGGAAGAGGGCAAGGGCTCAACCTTCTATTTCTCCATTCCTTTTTGTTCGTAGACAATATTTTCATTTGGGTGTAAAATAAAAAAGAACATGAGCAAGAAAGTTTTAATCATTGAAGACGATAAGTTCCTGAGGGAGCTTTTGGGGAAAAAATTGTCCAATGTGGGATATGCCGCGATTTTGGCGGTTGACGGAGAAGAGGGGCTGGAAAAGATTAAAAAAGACAAGCCGGATATCGTCTTGCTTGATTTGATATTGCCCGGGATTAACGGTTTCGAGGTTCTGGAAAGATACAAGAAAGACGCCAGTATCAGCAGCGTGCCGGTAATCATTCTTTCCAATTTGGGCCAAAGCGAAGACATCGAGAAGGGCTTGAAGCTCGGCGCCAAGGATTTTTTGGTCAAAGCGCATTTTACTCCCCAGGAAATCGTTAATAAATTGCAAATGGTTTTAGGTTAAAATGCCCGAACTTCCGGAAGTAGAAACAATTGTCAGGGGTTTGGAAAAAAGGGTCCGGGAAAGGATCTTTCTTGATGCCTGGACCGATTCCAAGAAACTTTTTAAAAATATTTCTTTTGAGGATTTAAGGAAAAAAATCAAAGGAAAAAAAATCAAGGGAGTGAGGCGGAGGGGGAAGAACATTCTTTTTGATTTGTCGGATGACGGCGTTTTACTGATTCATCAGAAGATAAGCGGTCATCTGCTTTTGGGAAAATGGTTCAGGCGCGGCAAGGAGTGGGTTGCAAAAGGGGCGATTTCTCTTGACCCCGCGAACCGGTTTCTGCGGGCGATTTTCTTTTTGTCCGGGGGCCTGGACATGGCTTTGTCCGATTTGAGAAAGTTTGCTAAGATTGAATTATGGAAAAGAAAAGACCTGGAAGAACACCTGAAGAGTTTGGGCCCCGAGCCTTCGGAGCTTACCTTTAAGGAGTTTAAAAACCTTTTTTCTTCCAAGAAGGGGAAAATCAAGCAGATTTTGATGGACCAGAATTTCATTGCCGGCATCGGGAACATTTACGCCAGCGAGATTTTATGGGAAGCGAGAATCAGTCCGCTCCGGGAGGCGAGCAAGATAAAAGAAGAAGAATTGAAGCGAATTTATCTGGCTGTTAAAAAAATACTGAAAAAAGCCATTAAACTTCAGGGCGACAGTTTCTCCGATTTCAGGACCGTTTCCGGAGAAAAGGGCCGCTACCAGAATTTTGCCAAAGTTTATCAAAAAGAAGGAGAGCCCTGCCCCGGATGCAGGGGAAAGATTAAAAGAATAAAACAAGGAGGCAGGAGTTCTTTCTTCTGTCCCTCGTGCCAGAAATGATAATTTTTCTTTACGGAACAGATGCATACCGGCTGAAGCAGAAACTGAAGGAGATAACCGAAGAATACAAAAAGAAGCACAAGAGCGGCCTCAATTTTAAGGTTCTGGAGGGAAAAGAAATTAATTTTGAAGACCTGAAAAACGAATTTTTAAGCATTTCCATGTTCAAGGAAAAAAAGCTTTTCGTCCTGCTTAATTCTTTTTCCAATTCCAAATTCAAAGAGGACTTCATTGAGCGGGGAAGCGTTTTTATCGATTCCCAGAACATTCTTGTTTTTTGCGAAGAAGAAGTTTCTTCAAAAGACAAGCTTTTTAATTTTTTGAAAGACAAGGCCAAAATCGAGCATTTCGAGCCCTTGACCCCGGAGCAAACCAGGCGCTGGGCGAAAAAAGAATTCGGCTTGGCCGAAACGGAAATTGACAGCGCGGCCCTGAACAAGTTAACGGAATTCGTCGGCAACGACTTGTGGAGAATGAAAAAAGAAACAGACAAGCTGGTCAGCTACGCCCAGGGCAAAGAAGTGAAGGAAAAAGACGTGGAATCCCTGGTTTTCCCGAGCTTTGATTCCAATATTTTCGCCACCATTGACGCCATTGCCAAGAAAGAAAAGAAAAAAGCGGCCGGACTGACAAAGCGCCATTTGGAGAACGGGGATTCGGTGCCCTATCTTCTTTCCATGATTTCTTACCAGTTGAGGAATATTATCAGCGTGAAAGACGCGAAAGGAAAAACCGCCGGCCAATTGGAAATGCGCCCTTTTGTCTTCAGGCAGTCAGTGGCTCAGGCCAAACAATTTTCTTTGGAGGAGCTGAAGAATCTTTATCAAAGAATCCTTAATTTGGACGCGGACATAAAAACAGGGAGAATCGACCCCGAAGTGGCTTTGGACCTTTTAATTTTTGACGTTTGATATTCTTCTGGTAAAAACAGATTTTTTCCGGCTGGCGGTGTTTTTCTTCAAAAGTCCCGCTTTGGCCATTTTGTCTATGCTTTTGTAAATTTTGGGAAGCATTTGTTCCGCCTCCTGTTTTTTTCCCTGCTCAATCAAAACAGAAACTTTCTTTAAAAGCTGTTTTGTCTCCTTTTTTTTAGCGTCGTTTCCGCGCTTTCTTTTCAGGCTTTGACGAAGCTGTTTTTGGGCAGATTTTTTAATTGGCATATAGTAAATATATACACTAATTCTTGAAATTGTGCAAGCTCCCGGGGAACTTGTTGACAGATTAAAAAGTTCCTAATATACTAGGAACTAGGAACCTTATGAAAACATCGGAAAAAATCATCAAATATATTGGGAAAAAGGGTCAAACCTCCGGCGCAGAGCTTTCGGATTACCTCGAGATTACAGACAGGGCCGTAAGAAAACAGCTGAAGTTTTTGGTCGAGAACGAGGTTTTAAAGAAAGAGGGCAGGCCCCCTAAAGTTTTTTATTCTCTGAAAGAAAAAAAAAGAGCCGAAGAAAAGTATTTAATTTCCGAAGAGACGGTTCTGGTAGTAGAAAACAGGTTCTTGGCAATAACCTCGGCCGGGGAAGAAAAACGGGGACTGAAAGGTTTTATTTATTGGTGTAAAAAGAACAACTTGCCGATAGAAAAAACAGCAAGAGAATATATCAAGACCTTAGAGAAATACGATAAATACAAAAAAGACGGATATATTGACGGTACGGATAAATTTTTAAAAACCTTTAAGGATGTTTTTATAGACAAGGTGTTCTATTTGGATTTTTACAGTATTGAGAGGCTTGGGAAGACCAGGCTCGGTCAGCTTTTGCTTTACGCCAAAACCAGCCAAAATAAAAAAATGATTAAATGGTTGGTTGCGGAGATAAAGCCAAAAATCGAAAAATTAATTAAAAAATTCAACATTGACGGCGTCGGTTTTATTCCGCCGACGGTAAAGAGGGAGGTTCAACTGATGAAAGAAATAGAAAAAAATCTGAAACTGAAAACCAGAATTATTAAAATATCAAAGATAAAGACCGACGTTATTGTTCCGCAGAAAACATTAAGCAAAGTAGAAGACAGAATAGAAAACGCCCAAAAAACCATAGCCGTGGAAGAAGGCGCGGTTTTTTCAAATATTCTTTTGATTGACGACGCAGTCGGCTCCGGAGCCACCCTTAACGAAACCGCAAGAAAGATAAGGCAAAAAAAGATTTGCAAAAACAAGATAATAGGATTGGCGATAACCGGCAGCTTTAAGGGTTTTGATGTAATTAGCGAGGTTTAAGGGTCAAGCTGATTCATTTTAATGCATTGTTGATTTTATATCATTAAAGTAATAAGATATTAACAAGAATATGATAAGCTTCTTGTCGGGAAGAATAATCTATAAAGACGAAAAAAGAGCGATGGTGGAGAGGCAAGGCCTGGGCTTTGACGTTTTTTTGTCCGGGCCGGCTTTGGAAAAAGTCAAAGTGGGGGAAGAAAGGGATTTTTACACCTTTCTTTTCGTGGGCGAGAAAAGCCTGGAACTCTACGGATTTTTATCTTTTGAAGAATTGGAGCTTTTCAAGGCTCTGAAGCATGTTCCGGGGATCGGGCCGAAAACGGCGATGAGCCTGGTTGTCTGCGGGTCTTTGGAGAAACTCAAGGAAATCCTGGAGAAAGGAGAGATGCCTCCGGAAGTGAAGGGGGTGGGGAAAAAGAAGCTGCAGAAGATTCTTTTGGAGATTTCGGGACAAATCAAGGAAATGAAAAACAATAAGCCTAAAAAGAAGGACGAAGTTTACCAGGCCCTTTCTTCTCTGGGTTTTTCCAAAGAGGAAATCAGCGAGGCGGTTTCAAAGATTCCCAAGGAGGTTGAAGACGTGGAAGAAAGAATAAAGCAGGCCTTAAGATTTTTAGGAAGATGAGGTCAATCAAGAAATACATTCCCAATTTCGTGGTCAGCTTCTATCACCTCGCCGTTTCTTTCCTCGGCGCCCTTTATTACGGATTTCCCTCGAGGAAAATCAAAGTCATCGGCGTTACCGGAACCAACGGCAAGTCCACGGTGGTCAACATTTCGGGCAAGATTTTGGAAGAAGCGGGATACAAAGTGGCGGCCTTGTCGTCAATCGTTTTCAAGATAGGGGACAAGCTCGAAGAGAACAAGCTGAAGATGACCATGCCGGGAAGATTCGTCATCCAGGGATTTTTAAGAAAAGCGGTCAGGGAGAAATGCGATTACGCCATCATTGAGGTTACCTCTGAGGGAATTAAGCAGCATCGGCACCGGTTCATCGACTTCAAGACAGCCCTGTTTACCAATCTCAATCCCGAGCACATCGAGGCCCACGGCGGATTCGAGAATTACAAGAAAGAAAAAGGAAAACTGTTCAGGGCCGTCAAAGACACCCATATCCTCAATCTGGACGACCAGCACGCCGTCTATTTCAACTCTTTCAGGGCCGGAAGAATCATCGGCTATGCGATTGACAATATTCAGGCGCAGGTCAGGGCCGAAGACGTTTCTGTTTCTTCTTCCGGCTCAAAGTTCAAGGTTAAGGGAGTGGAATTCGAATCAAAGCTTTTGTGCGAATTCAATGTTTACAATCTTTTGGCCGGAACCGCTTTGGGCTTGTCCGAAGGAATTGATTTGGAAACTTGCAGGGTGGCGATTAAAAAAGTGGAGCAGATACCGGGAAGACTGGAAGAAGTGGCTTCCTCGCCCTTCCGGGTTTTCGTGGATTACGCCTTTACTCCGGTGGCCCTGGAAAAGGTTTACAAATTTTTAAAGCCGGAAGAGGGAAAGCTGATTTGCGTTCTGGGAGCCTGCGGGGGAGGAAGGGATAAATGGAAAAGGCCGGTCTTGGGAAGTATTGCCGACAAATACGGAGACGTAGTTATTGTCACCAATGAAGACCCTTATGACGAAAACCCTTTGAAGATTATTGACGACGTTTCTTCCGGTTCTCCCAAGGCCATGAAGATTTTTGACCGGAGAGAGGCGATAAGAAAAGCCTTATCTTTGGCTCAGACCGGAGATGTGGTCGTAATCACGGGCAAGGGCTGCGAACCCTGGATATGCCTGGCCCATGGGGAAAAAATGGCCTGGGATGACAGGAAAATCGTTAAAGAAGAATTGCCTTAAATCTTTTTAACCATATATCCCTGTTCCAGCTTGTATCCCAGTTTTCTGTAATAGTCTCTTACCCCCACGCCGGAGATGACGGCCAGTTTTTTGAATTCTTTTTTTGAAATCTTTTCCGCTTCTTTGAGCAGTTTTTTGCCCA
Organism: Minisyncoccota bacterium; assembly: GCA_028716905.1. Classification (GTDB taxonomy): domain Bacteria; phylum Patescibacteriota; class Minisyncoccia; order Minisyncoccales; family Minisyncoccaceae; genus Microsyncoccus. The sequence goes on along the minus strand of JAQUOX010000012.1, from coordinate 3,707 downwards.
GGCCTTTGTGTTGGATAAAAGAATCTTTTTTGGAAACATGGGCTGCCTGGCCGAAAGTATGCAGCTCCCTGACAATGGCGCAATCTTTTAAAACAGGAAGAATCGTTGAAGAAGGGAACCTCAATCTTAAAAGGGAATAAATGTTTTTTCTTTGCTTGTCTTCAAAAGAGATGAATATCTCTTTTCCTCGGGAGGCCTCGTAATCTTCCCGGAAAAGATAAAGCTTCTTTTCTTTTTTAAGGTTTTTTATTTCCCGGCATCTGATGCATCGGCACTGCCAGCCCTCTTTTTTCATTTCTCTGTCAATCATCTGCCTGAGGTTGGAGATTTTCGTCCCGCCCTGGATAATCGAGGTGGCGGGAATGTCCCTGATAATCCTTTCGATTCTCACGTATCGGGGAACGAGTTTCTTGATTTTCTTGATAGTTTCTATCAGGGTTTTTTCCGAATAGGGCTGGTATTTCTTTTTGAGATAAAGCTTGTATAAAGGAGCTTCTTTGACCAGGGCGCAGGGATATATTTTAAGGGAGTCGGGTTTGAAATTTTCATTATCAAATAATTCTTTGAATGTTTCGACGTCTTTTTGGGGGGTGGAGCCGGGAAGATTGAGCATCATCTGATAGGCCACTTTGAAGCCGGCGTCTTTCAATATTTTCGTCGCCTTGATGGTTTCTTTTATCCCGTGGCCTCTTTTGTTCAGTTTCAAAATATCATCATAGAGGGTTTGTACTCCCAACTCTATTTTGGTCGCTCCCAAATCGTGCATTTCTGTGATTTCTTTCAAGTCAATGAAATCCGGCCTTGTTTCAAAAGACAGGCCTACGATTCTATGTTTGGCTTTTTCGTTCTTTTTCTGGGCCCCTTTTAGGTTTTTGCTTTCGCTGTCGTTGCAGGCGTCAAAGCATCTTTTGACGAACCAGGTTTTGTATTTTTTGTCGTAAAAAGACCAGGTTCCCCCCACAACCCTCAACTCCACTTTTTCAACTGGGTGGCCGGCCATTGCCAGGACCTCAATGCGTTTTTCAACCTGGTCGTATGGGTCGTATTTCAGCCTCTTGGCTCTTTCCACGGCCGGTTCTCCGGAAACATAGCTTTTGGGAATGCCTTTTTCCGTCGGGCAGAAAATGCATTTGCCCGGGCACGAATAGGGCTTGGTCAGGACTGAAACGTTGACCACGCCGGATAAGGACCTGATTGGCCTTGTCCTCAACAGATTTTCCAGGTTTTTGTTTTTTTTAATCCTTTTTTTCTTCAAGAGAGTATGGTATGCTTGAAGCAGCTCAATATTGCTGGGGCAGAGGATTTTTTCCGTTTTGGCCGTCCTTCTTTTGACCAAAGACAAATCCTCGGCGGTTCCGGCCTTAACGTCAATAAGCTTTTTGATTATCAATTCTTCCGGTTTCATGGACAATAAATATATTAAGTACATATTAGACAAATTAAAGGAAGATTACAACAAGATTGCGGAAAAATATTCCCAAGTGAGGGAAAAGGAATGGAGGGAAATGGAGTTTCTTTTTGACAGTATTTCGGAAAACGACAAGGTTCTTGATTTGGGGTGCGGCAGCGGAAGATTCTATCCTTTGTTCGAGAAAAGGAAAGCCGATTATTACGGCATAGATTTTTCCGCGAAAATGATTGAAATTGCCAAAGAGAAATATTCCCGAGTCCGCTTTTGGCTGGGTACCGGTTTCAGCCTGGCTTTTGAGTACGATTTTTTCGACAAAGTTTACGTTATCGCGGTCTTGCATCACGTTCCCTCCAAAGAACTGCGTTTGAAATTCCTGGAAGAAGCGAAGAGGGTTTTAAAAAACAAGGGCCGTCTCGTTTTGACGGTCTGGGACCTGAAAGAAAAGCAGAAGTTTTCTTTTTTCAAAAACAAGAATCTGGACCAGGGCGACATTCTTCTTCCCTGGTACGGGGCGGAGGACTGCTATTTCCATAAGTTCAGCTTAAGGGAGCTGGAGGAGCTGGCTTCGGCGGCAGGATTGAAAATTATTGAAAAAGGAGAGATAATGGTGGGTGAAAGGCCGTATACCAATTTTTATTTAATTTGTGAAAAAAATGAAGCATTGTAAATACAACATCGTTGTTTCCGGAGCGGCTGTCTTGACCCCCTGCTGCAAGAACATCAAGAAAATATCCAAAGAGCTGGGAAGGGAGGTCGCCCGCAGGGGCCACACCCTGATTACCGGAGCCACTTCCGGCGTGCCCTATTACGCCGCCCTGGGCTGCAAGGAAGTCGGCGGGTATAATGTGGGGTTTTCCCCGGCTGCCTCGGAAAGGGCTCATTTGAAGACCTATCGTCTGCCCATAGACGCTTTTGACATAATGATTTATACGGGAGGAGATTATACGGGCCGGGACGTGCTTATGACCAAGTCGGCCGACGGGGTGATAATCGCTTGCGGCCGCATAGGAACTTTGCACGAATTCACCACGGCCATCGAATCCAAAAAGCCGATCGGAGTTTTGGAAGGAACAGGAGGAACAGCGGATAAAATCAGGGGGCTGATCAAGGGGATTTACAGCCGTCTTTCCAAGACCATTATCTTTGAGAAAGACCCGGACGTTCTGGTGGACCGGCTGATAAGCGTCATTGCCAAAAGCAAAAAAGATAATGCCTGTTTAATTAAAAAATAATATGGAAAAAACAAAACAAAAAAGAATCGGAAAAATCACCCACTATTTCAACAAGATAAAAGTGGGAGTGATTAAGTTGTCCGACACGCTTTCCGTAGGGGATGAGATTGTGGTCAAGTCGAAAACCGAGGAGAGATTCAAGCAAAAGGTTTCTTCCATGGAAATCGACGGAAAGAAGATCAAGAAAGCCAAGAAAGGACAGGAAGTCGGCCTTAAGTTGAAAGATACGGCCAGAGAGGGATATCTTGTTTTCAAAGCATGAAATTTATCGCGGATTTTCATCTTCACTCGAAATACTCCCGGGCCACGAGCAAGGATTTTGATTTGGATAAAATTTCCAAGTGGGCCGAAATCAAAGGAATTAAGGTTATCGGCACCGGCGATTTTACCCATCCTCTCTGGTTCAATGAATTGAAAGAAAAACTGGAGCCGGCCGCTCCGGGCCTTTTTAAATTAAAGAAGGACGACCCCAGCGTTTTTTTCATTCTGACTTCGGAAATCAGCTGCATTTATACCAAGAAGAACAAAGTGCGGAAGATACATGTCGTGATTTTCGCTCCCAGTTTGGAGGTGGTTGAGGAAATAAACAAAAGACTGGGCGCCATCGGCAATTTGAAATCGGACGGACGGCCCATTCTGGGGCTGGATGTCAAGGAGCTTTTAAGGATAATTATGGATGTTTCTCCGGACTGTCTTTTCGTTCCCGCCCATTGTCTCACTCCCTGGTTCAGCATTTTCGGTTCAAAGTCGGGATTCGATTCGGTGGAGGAATGTTTTGAGGAATTGTCTCCGCACATTTACGCCCTGGAAAGCGGTCTTTCCGCCGACCCGGACATGATTAGGAAGATTCCGGACGGCCGGAGGCTTTGCATAATTTCCAACAGCGACGCCCACAGCCCGGAAAAAATAGGCCGGGAAGCCAATGTTTTTGATACGGATATCGACTATTATTCAATTATTGATTCCATAAAAACCAAAGACCCAAAAAGATTTCTTTACACTGTTGAATTCTATCCCGAAGAAGGGAAATATCATTACGACGGCCACCGGGCTTGCAAGGTTTG
>JAQUOX010000011.1:14589-19563 GCA_028716905.1 Minisyncoccota bacterium | reverse complement strand
AAGAAGCGGGAAAATCAAAATACTTTATTTCCCGAAGAATGTCTCCTGTGGAATTCGACGCCCGGGTTATTGAATACCTGGCCATGGATATGCTTTATCGCGAAACAAGTCCGGAATCTCTTATCGGGCTGGTGCGCCTGCAGGCGCCGTTAATAATAAAGGATTAGTCAATAATCCTTTTTTTGCTGTTGATTTTTCTTCGGTTTTGGGGTAAAATAGGCATATAAACATGGACATCGATTCTTTAAAAGAAACAATGGAAAGGGAGCTTGGGGAGATTAAAAACTCAAAGGAATTGAGGGATTTTTCCAATAAATACCTGGGTAAGAAAGGGGAAATCAGGAAGATTTTCGCGGAAATCAAAGACCTGGCCGTGGAAGAAAAAAAGACGATGGGCAGGGAGATAAACGAGTTCGTGGCCGAGCTGGAAAAGAAAATAGAAGAGTTGCGGGAAGTTCTGCAGCACGGCACGGCCGAAGCGGAGAAAGTCAACCTTAATTTGCCCGGAGAAAAGATAGAATCCGGACACTTGCATCCTTTGACGACGGTCAGGAGAGAAATTGAAGAAATATTCCGGCTAATGGGCTTTGCCGTGGTTGAGGGTTTTGAAATTGAAGACGAATGGCACAATTTTGATTCTCTGAATATCCCCGAAGGACATCCGGCCCGAGACGCCTTGTCCCTGGGTAAAACCCTTTATTTAAGAAACAAGCTTCTTTTAAGGAGCCATACTTCTCCCGCCCAGACGAGATACATGAAAAAACTGGGGGCGCCTTTGCGAATCGTCATTCCCGGCCGGGTTTACCGCTATGAAAGAACCGACGCTTCCCACGAAACCAACTTTTACCAGATAGAGGGATTGATGGTTGACGAGAACGTTTCCGTGGCCGAACTTAAAGGGGTTTTGGAGAGATTTCTGCAGGAATTCTTTAAGAAGAAAGTGGCCATCAGGCTAAGGCCCAGCTATTTTCCTTTTACCGAGCCCAGTTTTGAGATTGACATGAGCTGCGCCGTTTGCTCGGGCGCCGGCTGTCCGGCCTGCAAAAGAACGGGCTGGGTGGAGATACTGGGAGCGGGCATGGTTCATCCCCGGGTGATCAAGAACGGGGGACTGGACCCGGAAAAATGGAACGGTTTCGCTTTCGGCATGTCCATTGACCGGCTGACCATGATGAAATACAAGATAAACGACATCCGCTGGTTTCACAGCGGGAATCTTAAATTCTTAAAACAATTCTAAAATGACAATATCGTATTCCTGGCTAAATTCATTTTTCAAAAAACCTTTACCCCAGCCGGAAAAGCTGGCGGAGATTTTAACCATGCATTCGTTTGAGAACGAATCGATTGAGAAAAAGAAGAACGACTGGATTTTGAACATTGACGTTCTGCCCGACCGGGGAGGAGACTGCTTCTCTCATTTGGGAGTGGCCAGGGAATGCGCCGCCATTCTTAATTTGAAGATGGATTGCCCTTCAATCAAACTCAAAGAAGGAAAGGGAAAAATCAGGGATTTTCTCAAGGTTGAAGTAAGGGACGGAAACTGCCGGCGCTATTCGGCCAGAGTGATTACCAACGTGAAAATCGGTCCGTCTCCCAAGTGGGTGGCCGATAAGCTTGCTAACTGCGGATTAAATCCCATCAACAACGTGGTTGACGCGGCCAATTTTGTAATGCTGGAGCTGGGCCAGCCCTTGCACGCTTTTGATTACGATAAAATCGAGGGCAAAAAGATTATCGCAAGAAAAGCCAAGCCCAATGAAAACATCGTCTTGTTAAACGACAATGAATGTATATTGGATAAAAAAACAATGGTTATCGCCGACGAAAAGAGGGCTTTGGCCATTGCCGGAATCAAGGGCGGCAAAGCGGCGGAAATATCCGAAGAAACCAGGACAGTGGTCCTGGAATCAGCCAGTTTCGACCCGAAAACAATCGGGCAGACCGCCAGAAAGCTCAATTTAAGGACCGACGCTTCGGCCAGATTTGAACACAATCTGGACCCCAATCTTACGGAATTGGCCTTGGAAAGATTAAGCCAGTTAATCGTGGAATGGGCCAAAGGGGAAGTCGTTTCGGGCACGATTGACGTTTATGAGGAAAAAACCAAGCCCGGGAAAATCAAGCTGGAGCTGAGCTTGCTGAACAAGGTTTTGGGCATTGTCATCCCTCAGAGCGAAGCAATCAGCATCTTGAACCGGTTGGGAATAAAGATTCTGTCAAAAACCAATAAAGCCGTTTTGCTGGAAATTCCCACCTTCAGGCAGGATTTGCTTATTCCGGAAAACATCGTCGAAGAAGTGGGAAGAATCTACGGCTATGAAAAGATTCCTTCTATTCTGCCCGGCATCAAAGAGTATCCGGTGGAAAGGAACAATCTGGATTTCTTTATCAACAAATCCAAAGACGTTTTAAAAGAACTCGACTTTACCGAGGTTTACAATTATTCGTTTTTGGGCGACAAGGAAAAGGAAAAATACAAACTGAAAGCGGAAGAAATCAAAAATCCCGTAAGCAGTTTCGCCAAGTATTTAAGGCCGAGCTTGATTCCTCTTTTGGTAAAAAACATTGAAGAAAACCTGAAGTGGTTTGAAAGCGTAAAGATTTTTGAATTGGGAAAGGTGTTTTGGGGACAGGACAGGAAAATATCGGAGAAGATGATGCTTTCCGGAGGAATTTCTTCAAAAAAAGAAAAGGCCTTTCTTCGACTAAAAGGAGAAATCATTTTCCTTTTGGAGCAATTGGGTGTAAAAAAGATTGCTTTTGAAAAAGGAACCAAGGATTCCATGTTCAGCGATTCTTTGGATGTCATAATCAATGGAGAAAAAGCCGGAAGAATGGGGCAAACGGCTTTCAATGTCTTTTGTTTTGAGCTGGATTTCAATGTTTTAATGAAGCATGTCGGCGAAGAAAAAGAGTACGAGAAGATATCCTATCATCCGCCGGCCACCAGAGACATTTCCGGAACGGTCAAGGAAAAGGTTTCCCTTGAAGACCTGAAGGAGAGAATAAAGCAGGGAGGTCGGGGATTGATTAAGGGTTTGGAGGTTTTTGACGTTTATCAAGGGCCGGGAATCGGAAAAGGCAAAAAAAGCGTTTCCTTCCACATCATTTTCCAGTCGGAAGAAAAAACCCTTGATGCGGAGACAATAGACAAGATTCAAAAAGAAATAATTAAGATTCTTTCCGAGCAATTGGGCTGGGAAGAGAGAAAATAACTATGGCAAAAGAAAAAGCGTCATCATACAGCGCGAAAGACATTTACGTTTTGGAAGGGCTTGACCCGGTAAGAAAAAGACCGGGCATGTACATCGGTTCAACCGGACCCCAAGGTCTGCATCATTTGGTTTACGAAGTGGTGGATAATTCTTTGGACGAGGCCTTGGGAGGATTTTGCGACAAGATTGAGGTGTACCTGCTTCCCGGCAACAAGGTTAAAATCATCGATAACGGTCGGGGCATTCCGGTGGACAAACACAAGAAAACCAAGAAGTCGGCTTTGGAAACCATTATGACCACCCTTCACGCCGGAGGAAAGTTCGGGGGCAGCGCTTACAAAATATCGGGCGGTCTTCACGGCGTGGGCATTTCCGTCGTTTGCGCCCTGGCCAAGTATATGAGAGTCGAGGTTTGCCGGGACGGGCACGAATATGCGCAGGAATACAAGCAGGGCAAGCCGACCACCGCGGTTAAGAAAATCAGGGACTGCAAAGAAAGGGGAACGATTATCATCTTTGAGCCGGACCCGGAGATATTCAAGGAAATCGTTTTTGACCGGAAAAAGCTTCTCAATCATTTGAGACAACAGGCCTATCTGACCAAAGGAGTAAGGATAGATTTTTACGATTCCAGGGACGAAAAGAATCCTTTTGACTACCATTTCTATTTTGAAGGAGGCATCAAATCATACTTGAAGCACCTTATAAAGAACGAGGAAATTGTGCACCACAATCCTTTTTACGGCACGGGAGAAAAAGAAGAAATCGTCATTGAATCCGCTTTTGCCTATACCGACGACTACGAAACATACGAAGAAAGCTTTACCAATAATATCTTTACCGTGGAAGGCGGCACTCATCTGACCGGGTTCAGGGCGGCTTTGACCAGGTTAATTAACGATTATGCCAGAAAAGGAGGGTTCCTCAAGGAAACAGAGCCCAATTTGAGCGGAGACGATATCCGGGAAGGATTGACGGCCATTGTTTCCATTAAGATAAAAGACCCGCAGTTTGAGGGCCAAACCAAGTCAAAACTGGGGAATCCCGAAGCCAGGACCGCCACGGAAACGGTGGTGGGCGAAGCTCTGGCCGATTATCTGGAGAAGTTTCCCCAGGACGCCAAGGTAATCATCGAGAAAGCCGTTTTGTCCTTCAAGGCGAGAAAAGCGGCCAAGGCGGCCAAAGAAACCGTTTTGAGAAAAGGCGTTCTGGACGGCTTGTCCCTGCCCGGCAAGCTGGCTGACTGTACCACGAGAAAGCCGGAAGAGTCTGAGTTGTATATCGTCGAGGGTGAATCGGCCGGCGGCTCGAGCCGGCAGGCCAGGGACAGAAGATTCCAGGCCATTCTTCCCATTAAGGGAAAAATTCTTAACGTGGAAAGGGTAAGGCTGGACAAGATGCTGTCGTCGCAGGAAGTCAAATCGCTGATTATCGCCTTGGGCACGGCCATTGCCGACGATTTCCAGATGGACAAGCTGAGATACCAGAGAATAATCATCATGTGCGATGCCGACAGCGACGGCAATCACATCAAAACCCTTTTAATGACTTTGTTCTTCAGGCACTTCAAGCCCATAATCGAGAACGGATATTTGTACATCGCCCAGCCGCCTTTATATAAGATCCAGTCGGGCAAGGAGGTTCAATACGCCTATTCCGATGAAGAAAAGGAGAAAATTCTGGTTTCTTTGAAGGATAAAAGCAAGATAAATATCCAGAGATACAAAGGTTTGGGAGAAATGAATCCCGAACAATT
>JAQUOX010000011.1:0-14489 GCA_028716905.1 Minisyncoccota bacterium | reverse complement strand
CGAAAAAGATTCATTCAGGGCTCGGCCAAGAGCGTAAGGAATCTTGATGTTTAATCTCAAAAAGGTTAAAATATCTTAATGGAACAAAAATCGTTCACCTTAATCGAAATACTGGTCGTCATCGTCATTGTCGGAATCATTTCCGCTTTCATCATCGTTTCCATGAGCGGGGTTTCAGACAAGGCAAGGATTGCCAAGAGCCAGGTTTTTTCCAACTCTTTAAAGAATTCGTTATTAATGAATCTTGTTTCAGAATGGAAGTTTGACGGAAATGCTGATGATTCTTGGGGAACTAACAACGGAACATTGATCGGCCCAACTCATCTTCCTGTATTAAAAACTGGTTCGGATTGCATCTCTGGTTCTTGTTATGATTTTGATGGATCAGAAGATTATATTAATATTGGTAGTGGACCTTCCTTAGTAATAACAGATGCGATTAGTATAGAATTTTGGGCATATAAAGAGGGGACAAGCAGTAATGGGTATTGTTCTGAAGTGGTTTCAAGAAGAAATTGCTATGATGTTTGTTGTGAAGATTTATATACAACTTTTCCAGGGGTTACTGGTACACCATTGATAGCTGATAATTCCATACCTTCTTATAATAAATGGTATTATCTTGTGTATACTTATGATTCTAATGATAAAATTGGAAGAGCCTATAGAGACAGTACGCTAATAAATACTAAAGACGTAGCAGCTTCTTATCCCACTGCAACATCTTATAAGTTAGGAACAAGTTGTGGTGGTTTGTCTATATCCAACCCTAGTTATAGGTGGAACGGTTTATTAGATGAGATTCGTCTTTATGGCGTGGCTATTCCGACTTCCCAAATCCGGCAAAACTATTATTCCGGCTTGAGCAGATTATTATTAAATAACAATTTAGGTTTTAACGAATATCAGGAAAGGATATCAAGTTTGGCGAAAAATTGACATTTGGGCTTTCTTTTGCTAATCTAAAGCATTATGAAACTATCAAATCTTTTCAAGGATGTCGGTTCGGAGATTAAGAAAATAACGTGGCCGACCCGCAAAGAAACAATCAAATACACTTTAATCGTGATAGGAATTTCCGTAGCCGTAGCTATGTTTTTGGGCAGTTTTGACTTCGTTTTCGTCAGGTTAATGGAAAGATTCATCTTTAAATAATTATGGCCAAGCAACAGGAATCACACGAAAGAAGATGGTACGTCCTGCATACCTATTCCGGATACGAGGACGCGGTGGCGAAAAACCTGAAACAAAGGGTGGAATCTTTGGGCATGGAAGACAAGATTTTCAATGTTCTGGTTCCCAAGGAAAAGAAGATTAAAATCAAGAACGGAAAGAAGAAAACCGTTGAAGAAAAAATATATCCCGGCTATGTCCTGGTGGAGATGGTGGTTACCGACGATTCCTGGTACGTGGTGAGGAACACCCCCAACGTCACCGGCTTTGTCGGTTCCGGAACCGTTCCCTTGCCCGTTTCCATGGAAGAAATAGATTTGTTAAAAAACAAGATAGCTTCGGAAGAACCCAAGTATACGATTGAGTTCAGGAAAGGAGATTTGGTGAAAATAACGGACGGGCCGTTCAAGGATTCCGAAGGCAAGGTTTCCGAAACCGACAAGGAAAAAGGCAAGGTCAAGGTTCTGATTAACATGTTCGGACGTGATACGCCGCTGGAACTGGATTCATTACAAATTAAAAAGATGTAACATGGCAAAACAAGTAAAAGCGCTGATAAAATTACATATTCAGGCGGGTAAAGCCAATCCGGCGCCTCCGGTCGGTCCGGCTTTGGCCCAGCACCAGATTAACATCGCGGAATTCTGCCAAAGATTCAACGATGCCACTAAAGAAATGGGAGATTTCAAGATTCCCATTGAGATTACCGTCTATGCCGACCGTTCTTACGATTTCATTCTGAAACAGCCCCCGGCCGTCCAGCTTATCAAGAAAGCCGTCGGTTTGGAAAAAGGTTCCGGCGAACCCAATAAGAAGAAAGTGGGAACCATAACCCGGGCTCAGCTGGAAGAAGTGGCCAAGCAGAAAATGCCCGACCTCAACGCCAATGATTTGGAGCAGGCAGTCAAGATTATCGAGGGCACGGCCAGATCGCTGGGCCTTGAAATTGAAAAAGAATGATTTTATCGGACAGAGAAATCAAAAAACTGATAGACAAGGATGTTATTAAAATCAGCCCCAAGCCGGATTTCAAAAAGCAGCTCGGCTCCGCTTCTTTGGATTTGCGATTGAGCGGGGAATTCATGGTTTTTAACCACACCAAAAAGGCCTACATTGACACCAGGGACCCGGAAAGCTTCAAGGACACCACCACTTTGGTTAAGGTAAGCAAGAAAGACCCCTTTGTCTTTCATCCCGGAGAATTCGTTCTGGGAGCGACAGTGGAAGAAATATTTCTGCCGGATAATGTCTGCGCCAGGATTGACGGCCGTTCCAGTCTGGGCCGGCTGGGAATCATCGTTCACTCCACGGCCGGGCACATTGACCCGGGATTCAAGGGCAAGCTCGTTCTGGAAATGCAGAACATCGGCATGATACCCATTCTGCTTTATCCGGAAACGAGAATCTGCCAGCTGGTTTTCGAGGAATTGTCTTCCCCGACCACCAGACCTTATTACAAAAAAGCCGGAGCCAAATACGTTAACGTAAAACATCCCCAGGAAAGCAAACTGGAGAAAGCATAAAGCATGGCCACTGCGGGAAAATTCATCGTCATAGAAGGCATTGACGGATGCGGAGGTGAAACTCAGACAAATCTTTTGTCTGATTTTTTGAATAACAAGGGAAAACAGGTGGAAAAAATCACTTTTCCCCAGTACGACAAGCCCATCGGAAAACTGATAGACGCTTTTCTTTACGAGAAGCATGACCTTGCTCCCGAAGTGCAGGTTCTGGTATATTTCACCGAATTCGTGCAAGACAAAGAGGATATGGAAAAAAATCTCAAAAGTGGTAAGATATTGATAAGCGACAGATATTTCACATCGACATTGGCTTATCAGGGTTTAAGGGGCGTGGAGACGGAAAAAATGCTGCAGTTGTCCCGGATGTTCAATCTGTCCAAGCCCGACCTGGCGATTCTGGTAAAGATTTCCGCCGAGACCTCCATTAAAAGAAAATCAAGGGAAAAAGAAGGGAATATAGACCGGAACGAAAAAGATTACGAATTTTTAAAGAATTTGGCCGAAAGATACGAAAGCTTGGCCGAGAATAATGTTTTTTGCCCCTGGGCAACAGTGGACGGGGAAAAATCAATCGAAGAGGTTTTCAATCAAATAGTTTCCTTGGTGAATAAAAAATTTAACATTTAAGTTATGGCTAAAAAACCGGTAAATAAATACATTGACCACACCAACATTAAGCTCGGAGCCAAGAAAGAAGATATCGTCAAGACTTGTCGGGAAGCCGAAGAATACAAATTCAGGGGAGTTTGCATCAGGCCGAAATGGGTCGGTGCGGTTGCCAAAGAGCTTAAAAGAACCGGCATCAAGGTGGTGGTTTTAATCGATGACCCCATCGGTTTGAGCGAGCACAGGGAAAGAGTCAAGATGTGCAAGAAAGCCAAGGCGGACGGAGCGAATGAATTGGATGTGGTGGTTTCCCTGCCCGACGTCAAGATGGAGAAATGGGAAAAGATTGAAAAGGATTTGAAGGAAATCTGCAGAATCCGTCCCACTAAGGTCATTATCGGCAGCGGCTATCTGACTGACGAGGAAATAGCCAAGGTTTCTTCCATAGTCAAGACAGCCGGCGCCATCTGCGTCAAGACGGCCACGGAAAAAGACCCCTTGGAAAACAGGGAGCTGGCGGAAAAGGCCAAACATTTGAAAATTATGAGGAAAAACGCCCCGGGACTGTTAATCAAGGCCTCGGGAAAGATTCGGTCGCTGAAAGACCTTAATCAAATGGTCAAGGCCGGAGCCGACATTATCGGCACCAGCCAGGGGGTTAAAATAATGAAAGAATCAAAAAAATATGTTTAAAACAACCATTGGTTTGGAAATACATTTCGAGGCCAAGACCCGGTCAAAGATGTTCTGTTCCTGTCCCAATGAAGAATGGAACGCTTTGGAAGAAAAGCCCAATACCAATATTTGTCCCATTTGCACGGGCCAGCCGGGAACCCTGCCCGTCATCAACGAAGAAGCAATCAATAAAATCGTCATGACCGGTTTGGCTTTGAACTGCGAGATTGCTCCGGAATCAAAGTTTGACCGCAAAAACTATTTCTATCCCGATTTGCCTAAAGGGTATCAGATTTCCCAGTATGATTTGCCTTTGTGCAAAAACGGCTATCTGGACATCGTTTCGGACAGCGGAAAGACCAAAAGAATCAGGATAAACAGGGTGCACATGGAAGAGGATACGGGCAAGCTTTATCACGTTGACGGAAAAACCCTGGTTGACTTCAACCGGGCCGGGGTTCCTTTAATGGAACTGGTGACCGAGCCGGACATCAACTCGGCCGAAGAGGCCAAGAGGTTCTGCCAGGAATTGCAGCTGATTTTGAAATATCTCGACGTGTCCGGAGCCAATATGGAAAAAGGCCAGATGCGCTGCGAGGTCAACATTTCCCTGAGCAAAAGCGTGAACCTGGGAACAAAAGTGGAAATCAAGAACCTCAATTCCTTTAAGACGCTGGAGAAATCAATAGAGTACGAGATTAAAAGGCAGTCGGAATTGCTGTCCAAGGGAGAGAGGGTTGTTCAGGAAACAATGGGCTGGGACGATGCCAAAGGCGTTACCGTAAGCCAGAGGGAAAAAGAAAGCGCTCATGAGTACAGATATTTCCCGGAGCCGGATTTGCCTCCCTTGGTTATCACGGCCGAGAAGATAGATTTGATTAAGAGCCGCATGCCGGAACTGCCCGAGGATAAAAGAAGAAGGTTCAAGGAAGAATACTGCCTGGAAGACCCGGAGATTTTCATTAGGAACCCGGCTTTGGGCGATTATTTCGAGAAAGCGGCTTCCGAGTCGTATTGTTGGGCTGACGAGACGAGCTGCAACAAAGACAAGAAAGAAATCGCCAGGATTTGCGCCAATTACCTGACTACGGACCTGCAATACCTTCTAAAGAACGACCCGGGGGCGGAGATTGAGAAGAAGATTACCCCGGAGAACTTCGGAGAGTTTGTCTGCCTCATCGCCCAGGACAAAATATCCAGTAAAATCGCCAAGCTTATATTGGAAGAGATGTACAATACGGGCAAAGACCCTTCGCACATAATCGAGGACAGGGGACTGGTGGAGATTAAGGACGAGGGGGAGGTTGAGAAAATCGTCAAGGAAGTTATCGTGGAGAATGAAAAAGCCGTAGAGGACTACAAAAAAGGCAAGGAGAACAGCTTTACTTTTCTGGTGGGGCAGGTCATGGCCAAATCAAAGGGCAAGGCCAATCCGCAGAAGGCGGAGGAGATACTCAAAAAAGAGCTAAAGGGACTGCAGTAGAAGCGTGGAAGAAAACATGGCCAAGAAAAAACACCGCATGATTGTGTCTTTTATTGAGCATTTCTGGCCGGACAAACTGCTGTTTGTTGAAGGAGAACAAAAGGAAAGAATGACTCAGGTCATTGAAAAGCTGGAAGCGATGCGCAAAGAAGCGGGAAGCTAACTTCACCGCTTTTTATTTCCCAAACTTTTTTACCAGCTCCTCGGCTTCTTCCTGGTTCTTGACCCATTTGACGTTCTCTTTTTTGAACCAGGTTATCTGCCTTTTGGCGAATTTCATGGTATTGGAGACGATGTCTTTTTTAGTCTGTTCCTTGGTTTTGTTTTCCTTCCATTCGGCGTAGCCGATGGTATTCAGGGCCGGATTCTGTTTTCCATATTTTAACAACAATCTCTTGGCTTCCTTTTCCAGGCCTTTCTTAATCATTTGTCCGGTTCTTTTTTCAATGCTTTTTTTCAATTCTTCGTTGGTCTTCTTGACGCCTATCTGCAACACGTCGAAGAGGGGCTCCTGCTTCAATCTCTGGCCGGAAAAAGCTTGTCCCGACAAAAGGCAAACCTCTATGGCCCTGACCAATCTTCTTTTATTGTTTTTATCAATCGACCGGGCGCCTCTTTTGTCCAGTTTCCGGTAAAGCGCATACAGCTGCTTGGCGGTTTTCTTTTCCAGCTCCTTTCTCATCTTTTTGCTCGGCTTGATTTTGGGAAAATCGAGATTGTCCACGATTGCCTTGATGTACAGTCCCGTGCCCCCGACCAGAATGGGCAGCTTTCCTTTATCCGTTATTTCCTCAATCGCTTTCAAGGCCTTTTCTTTATACAGGGCGACGTTGAAATCTTCTTTCAAGGAAACAATGTTTATCAAGTAATGGGGGTATTTGGGCTTGGCCGTGCCAGTGTCCATTTCTTTGTAAACCAATCTTGAGTCGGCGGAAACCAGCTCTCCGTTGAATTTCTCGGCCAGCTTGATTGCCAGGTCCGTCTTTCCCGAAGCCGTGGGCCCCAAAATCACCAGCAGCTTGTCTTTTGCCAGGTTTCCTTCCAGGCCCATGGCCGTGGCTTTTTTCACTTTCACTTTGGCGAACCGGCCGACGAGGTCTTCTTTTCCCCTGAACCTGATTGTTTTGTAATGCCTGGTCTTGCCCAAGAGATAATCTTTGTTTTTCTCCATTACCAGAACCTCGATTGTTTCGTTCAAAAACCTTTTATTCTTCAAAAGAGCCGTCTTGTTTAACAGCCTGACCAGTGTCTTTTCCCTGGCTTTTTTCTCTTTCTTGGGCACATCGTCCTTCATTTCTTCAAAGCACAAGGACTGAGGCCGGGGAGAGTATTGGGAGATATATGCCATATCAAAGGCAATCTTTTCCATGGCTTTTTTGGTGTTATTAAAGGCCTGTTTCGTCTCTTTGGGAAAGCCCACAATAATGTCCGTGGATATGGCCAGTTCCTTGTCCAGTCCCTGTTTTTTGGCCTTAAATTCGCTTCTCAGGGCCTTTATCAGCCCCAAATAGGTGTTTATGGTATATGGCCTGTTCATACGCCTTAAAACCCCGTTATCCCCGGATTGGAGGGGGAGGTTCAAATACGGCGTAATCTTTGGGCTTTGGGCCAGGGTTTTAATCATTTTCAGGGAAAAATCCTTGGGATGAGGGCTGGTGAACCTGAGCCAGAACCTGCCCTTGATTTTGTCAATTTGTTTTATCAGTTCGGTGAAATCAATCTTGGGGTCGGCGGGGGAGCGGTAGTCGTTGACGTTTTCCCCCAAAAGCCAGATTTCTTTGTATCCTTTTTCAGCCAATTCCTTAATCTCTTTGAGAATGTCTTTGTGGCTTCGGGAAACCAATTTTCCCCGGGCATAGGGGACCGCGCAGTAGGTGCAGAAATTGCTACAGCCGAAAGAAACGGGGACATAGGCCAGAAAAGAACTTTCATGCTTCGGCTTGATGGAAAGATAGTCCTTCTTAATCTTTATTTTCTTGCTTAACAGTTTCGGCAGCTTGTATAAATCGGTTTTGTCCAGAATAAAGTCAAAAAAGGAAGACATTTTGACTCTGTCCGGCTTCAAGACGCAGCCGGTCAAAATCTTTTTTGCCTTCAATTTGTTAAACTTCGGGGCAAGGCCGTAAACCCGGTCCACGGCCGATTGCCTGACCGAGCACATGTTGACCACAATCAAATCCGCCTTCGTCATGTCGGAAGCTTTGACGTATCCCAGGGTTTCCAAAATCGCCCCGATTCTTTCCGAATCGGACTTGTTCATCTGGCAGCCGAAAGTGATGACGTGATATTTCATTTAAATTAGTCAGCGGTGTTGCCGGTCGTGTTTCCCTGATTTTGAGTCTGGGTCTGGGTGTTGCTGGTATTGGCGCCCGTGCTGCCGGCACAGGTCTTTTGGCAGGTTCCCCTGATGCCCAATATGTTTTCACCCGGAGGGCATAAGGTTAATCCGCTGCAGCAAACCCTGTTTTCGTTTCCCGGGTAAACCGGAATGCTTTCTCCTTCATTGACGCAGGCGGCGCAAGAGCCTTTGTAGGCAACGCTGGTTCCGGCTTTCACGGCTTCGCAGACGCTTTCATAATCCTTGCCGTCCTGGCCGCAGACCGGGTTGGTTGCTTCAAGGCAGGGAACGTCGTTTCTGTTGACGTTGTTGATTACCCGGCTCTGAACGTCATCAATAATCTTTTTCGAGTCGGAAGAAATCGGCAGAGCGTTGAATTCCGTTATTATCTTGTTAAAGTCGATTTCCTCTCCCGCTAAAATTTGCGAGGCGAAATCATTCAGTTTCTGGGCGTCTTCCGCGGAAATGTCTTTCAGCTGGTTAAGGGTTTCCTGGTTTTCGCCGATTATCTTCTGGGCGAAGTCCTGAACAAGCATTTTCTGGTAAACCTTGTTTTCCGTTATCGCGGTTGCATATCCTTTGATTTTTTCCATGTCTTCCGCGGTCAGGGTGGAATCGTTGATTTTCTCGTTGATCGCCTCCTGCTCGACTTCCAGGATGACTTTCTTTTCATTCTCGTTAGAAAGCTTTTCCTCCATTTTCTTCAGCATTTCTATTGTTTTCACTTCGATTATTTCTCGGTTCTGCAGGCTTGTCTGAATCTGCACCTTGACCTGCGCCGGCTCGGCCACTTTGAAAGACGTGGTGGTCAGGTTTTCCAGCGCCCTGTCTTTGACCTCCTGAACTTTTTCCTTGTTTTCAGTTCTGTTTTCTATTTTCTCCAAAACGGCCTGCTGGACAAAATTGCTCTCCGTTACTTTGTTTAACAGGGCTTCATTATCAGCGCTGCCTTTTTTAAGAGTGGCGGCATGGCCGGTCAAGCGCTCCGTTTCTTTTTTGTAGTTTTCCAGGGCCTTGTTGACGGCCTGTTCGTTGTTGGGTTCGTTTTCCGACACCTTGTTCGCTTCGGCCAATTTCTGGTTGGCGAACTCAAGCCTCAGCTCCGCTTTCTTAATCGGGTCAAAAGTCAGAAGCATCTGCACTTCCCGGCCCACGTCTTTCAAGAAATACAAAGGACTGGTGGGAAGAAGAGCGGGGGAAGGAACGTTCAAGTCCGTCTCCTGCGCTTGGACGAAAGTCAAGGCGCAAAAAAGCATCAGCGAACAAATTAAAAGTTTTTTCATATTTTTTTATTTATTAATTATTTCTTTGAATTTTTCCATTTTCATCGCTCCCAAATCTCCCTTGCCCCGTTTTCTCACGCTCACGGTTTTGGCTTTCTTTTCCTTTTCTCCGACAATCAGCAAATAGGGGATTTTCTCCATTTCTCCCTGCCGTATTTTTTTGGAAATGGTTTCTTTTTCCTCAGCCACCTCCACCCGGCAATCTCCCAGCTCCTCCTTTATTTCCCTGGCGTATTTGTTGAACTTGTCGCTGACGGGCAAAATCTTGATTTGGACCGGCGCCAGCCAGAAAGGAAAAGCGCCGGCATAATGCTCAATCAAAACGCCGATGAATCTTTCCAGAGAGCCGTAGAGAGCCCGGTGAATCATGTAGGGCCTCTCTTTTTCTCCTTTTTCGTTGATGAAAAACATCTGGAAGCGGTCGGGCAGATTGAAATCAACCTGGATGGTGGTGCACTGCCACTCCCGGCCCAGAGTGTCCTTGACCTTGATGTCGATTTTCGGGCCGTAGAAAACTCCTCCGCCCGGGTCAATGTTGTAATCCAGCTTCGCTTCTTTCAGCACTTGCTCCAAAATCGTCGTGGCTTTTTTCCAGCCCTGCTCCGTGCCGGCATATTTTTCCGGCCTGGTGGACAAGTATATATTATACTCCTTGAACCCGAATTTCTTTAAAATCTTCAGCCCCTGTTTTAAAAGTTTGGTCAGTTCTTTTTTAAGCTGGTTTTCCCGGCACCAGATATGGGCGTCATCCTGGGTGAATCCGCGGACCCTGGTCAAGCCGTGCAGAGTACCCGACCTTTCAAACCTGTAAACGGTCCCGAACTCGGCCATTTTCAAAGGAAGCTCCCGGTAAGACCTCGGCTGGGATTTGAATATCTTTACGTGAAAAGGGCAGTTCATGGGCTTCAAGACGAATTTTTCCCCCTCGATGTCAATGGGCGAATAAATGTTTTCCCGGTAATTCTCCCAGTGTCCCGAAGTCTGCCATAAGGAAAGCTTGCCGATGTGCGGCGTTTCCACGAAACCATATCCGTCTTCTATTAATTCTTGGTAAAGATAATCCTTGATGAGCTTCCGGAGAATCGCTCCCTTGGGAAGCCACAAAGGAAGGCCGGAACCGACCTCGTCGTCAAACATGAAGATGCCCAGCTTTTCTCCCAGAACCCGGTGGTCTCTTTTTTCCGCTTCTTCTTTCAGCTTCAGATAATCGTTCAGTTCTTTTTCCGTTTTGAAAGCCAGACCGTAGATTCTGGTAAGCATGGGGTTCTTCTCGTCGCCCTGGAAATACGCTCCGGCTATTTTCTCCAACTTGAAAGCATTGGAATTCAGTTCTTTGGTTGACTCGACGTGAGGCCCTTTGCACAAGTCGATGAAATCGCCGGTTTCATAAACGGAAACCTTGTCTCCTTCCAGCTCTTTGAGAATTTCCAGTTTGAAGGGCTGGTCCTTGAATATCTTTTTCGCTTCGGCTTTGGTTGTTGTCTTCTTTTTAAAAACCAGGTTTCTTTTCAGAACCTCTTTCATTTTCTTTTCTATTCTTTTCAGGTCTTCGTTGTTAATCGGCGTTCTGGTCTTGATGTCGTAATAAAAGCCGTTTTCAATATCCGGGCCGGTTCCGAACCAGGCGTCGGGATAAAGTTCTTTGACGCTGAGAGCCAGGATGTGGGCGAAAGAATGTCTAATTTTTTGCATATGTTTTTTTATGATTCTAATATTTCCTCGATTTCGTTGGCAATGACCTTGGGCGAGCCGTCTTTGACGTCGGTCCGGCCAGTGACGGAAATTATTTTGTTTTCTTTGAAAACATCGGGATTCTTTTCAATCAAAGAGGGGAAGACCACCACTTCAATCCTGTCGGTCAGGTCTTGGACTTTCATGAACATCATGGGCTGGCCTTTTCTGGTTATGATTTTCTTGATGTTGGAAATTATGCCCCCGATGGTTACCAACTCTCCCTGAATAATGTATTTTTCAAAAGGATTGGAGCGGGTTCTTACCTGTCCCAGGTCGGCATTGATTTTCTTGATGGGCATGACCATATCCTCCAGCAGGTCCCTGTATTTCTCCAAAGGATGGCCGCTGACGTAAAGACCCAGCAATTCCTTTTCCCAGTTCAATTTATCATATTCGTCGGCGGCGTCAACAGCGCTCAGGGCAATATGATTGTCCGAAGCCCCGTTGCCGGCAAAAAGGCCTTTTTGGCCGGATTCCTTGATTCTTTTATCGTCTTTTGACCACTGCATCAGCTTATCCAGGTTTAAAAGTATCTTGTTCCTCTCTTCCAGGCGGTCGAACACTCCGGCCTTGATTAAGCTCTCCAGGGACTTTTTGTTCAAAACCTTGCCGTTGACCCGGGAAATGAAATCCTGGATCGACTTGTACTGCCCATTGGCTTTCCTTTCCTCGATTATCTGCTCAACGATGTTGTAGCCGACGTTCTTGATGGCTTTTAATCCGAACCTGATTTGGTTCTTTTGGGGCACCACGCTGAAGTTGCTGAAACTTTCGTTAATGTCCGGAGACAGGACCTCTATCCCCATTTTCTTGCATTCCTCGATCAGGGTGGCGATTCTTTCAATGTCCGAACCCTCGGAAGTCAGCAGAGCCGCCATGTATTCCACGGGATAATTGGCTTTGAGATAAGCGGTTTGATAAGCGATGATGGCATAGCAGGCGGCGTGGCTTTTGTTGAAGGAGTATCGGGCAAAGGGTTCGATCCAGTGCCATATTTCCTCGGCAATCCTTTCGCTGACCTGATTCTTCTTCATTCCCCCGACGAACTTTTCTTCCTGCTCCATCAAAAGTTTTTCTATCTTCTTGCCGATGGCTTTTCTCAAGATGTCGGCTTCGGACAAAGTAAAACCGGCCATTTCCTGGGCAATCCTCATAATCTGCTCCTGATAAACCGGGATGCCGTAGGTGGCTTCAAGAATCGGCTTCAGCTTGGGATGAAGATACTTTACCCGTTTCGGGTCGCGCTTGCCTTTGATGTAGTCGGGGATGTGTTGCATGGGGCCGGGACGGTAAAGCGCGACCATGGCAATAATGTCGTCAATGGTCGTGGGCTTCAATTGCTTCAGATATCTTCTCATTCCGTCCGACTCCAGCTGGAAAACGCCCACGCAATCCGCCCGCTGGAAAAGGCTGAAAGTTTTCTTGTCGTCCAAAGGAAGATTGTCGATGTCAATGTTTTCTCCCCTGACCGCGTAAATCCTTTTCAGGGTCTCTTCAATGATGGTCAGGTTCTTCAGTCCCAGGAAATCCATTTTCAAAAGACCCATATTCTCGATGGCGTGCATTTCGTACTGGGTGACGATAACATTTTCGTCCTGGGTCGGATGCTGCAAGGGAACGAGATTCTCCAAAGGGGAATCGGAAATCACCACTCCGCAAGCGTGGGTGGAAGCGTGGCGGGCGCAGCCCTCTATTTTCAAAGCCAAATCAATCAGTCTTTTGGCCTGAAGGTCTGTTTCGTAAAGCTTTCTGAATTCCGGAACTTTTTTCAAAGTGTCGTTCAAATTGAATCCCAGGGGAATCATTTTGGCGACGTGGTCGCAATAGCTGTACTGGTAATCCAGGGCCCGGCCCACATCCCTGATTGCCGCCCGGGCCGCCATGGTTCCGAAAGTGATAATCTGGGCCACCTTGTTCCGGCCGTATTTCTCCGCCACGTAATTAATCACCTCGTCCCTTCTCTTGTCCGTAAAGTCAAGGTCGATATCCGGAGGAGAAATCCTGTCCGGGTTCAAAAACCTCTGAAAATACAGATTGTACTTCAAGGGGTCGACATTGGTGATGTTGGTCAGAAAAGCCACGATTGAACCGCCCACCGAGCCCCTTCCCGGTCCGACCACGATTCTGTTCTCCTTGGCCCAGTTGACAAAGTCCTGGACGATAAGAAAGTAATCGGAAAACCCGGTCTTGCCGACGACGGAAAGCTCGTATTCCATTCTCTCGACAACCTCCTTCAACTTTTCGTCTTTGATTTTTTCTATCTTGATTTCTTTTCCTTTCAAGGCATTCTGAACGACTTGCTTCAATTCTTCGCTTTCGATATCGTACTTTTTCTCAATGCCGAGATAGCAAAGCTCTCTCAAGTAGACCGGGCTTGTTTTGTTGTCCGGAACTTCAAACTTGGGCAGCTTTATTTCCCCCAGCTTCATTTCAAAGTTGCACAGGTCAACTATTTTTTTGGTGTTCTCAATGGCCTCGGGCACGTAGTCAAAACTCCTGCTCATTTCTTCCTCGCTTTTGAGGGAAAAGTCGTCTTCTTTCATGGTCAGGCGTTCTTTGTCGTTTTTGTCCGCTCCGGTGTTGATAAGCATGATGATGTCCTGGGCTTCGGCGTCTTCTTTCCGGCAGTAATGAGCGTCATTGGTGGCGACCAGGGGAATGCCCGTGTCTTTGGAAAGCTCGATAATCAGCCGGTTGGCTTTTTCCTGGTCAGGCAGATTGGGGTGGGGCTGGATTTCCAGAAAGAAATTTCCTTGACCGAAAATCTCTTGGTATTTCAGAGCCGTTTCTTCGGCTTCTTTCGTCTTGCCGGCCAGAAGCAGTTGGGGAATCTTTCCCTGAAGGCAGGCGCTCATGGCAATCAGCCCCTCGGAATGATTTTTCAAGAGCTCCAAATCAACCCTGGGCTTGTAATAGAAGCCCTTCAAATGCGCCTTGGTGATTATTTTCACCAGATTGTTGTATCCGGTTGCGTTTTTGATTAACAGGACGAGGTGGTATCTTCTGCTGTCCAGGCTGGCGGTCTTGTCTTCCATGCCTCTGGCCGCTTCATACACCTCGCAGCCGATAATCGGCTTGATGCCTCTTTTTTTCGCCTTGTCGTAAAATTCCACCGCTCCGTAAATGACTCCGTGGTCGGTCAAAGCCACTGCGTCCATTCCCAGCTCTTCAACCCGGTCCAGAATGTCGTCTATCTTGGCCAGGCCGTCCAGCAGGGAAAAATGGGAGTGCAGATGTAAGTGGATGAACTTGCTCATTTAATTTATTGTTTTTCCTTTAATGATAATGTTTTCCGCTTCGGCGTTCTTGAAGCCCGCGCCCTGAAGAATCAAATCCTTTTCCACAACCATTTCGTCCAAATCCAAAACCCCTTCGACCGTAACGTCCTTGAGATTAATGTTCCCTCCGACTTTTATCCCCTCAAGGATAAGGTCTCCCTTGACCGAAAAATTCTCGTAAAAGGCGTTCTTCATTTTTGATTTTTCCAGGAAAACATCTCCCTTGATACGGGCCTTGGCCAGGCTGATGAATCCCTGGTTCTTCAGGTTTTTGGCCAAAACGTTTTTCTCGATTTCCGCGCCCACCAGATTGACGGCTCCCTCTATCCTGGCGTTTTCCAGTATCAGGTTTCCGTTCAAGTGAAGGTTGGCCAGATAAAGGGAACCCTTAATCAA
>JAQUOX010000010.1:14331-20167 GCA_028716905.1 Minisyncoccota bacterium | reverse complement strand
TTCTATGTTGGCTCCGGCCAGGTTGTAGGAAGTAGGCATCAAATCGAAAGCCAGAAAAGGAGTCCTTTTGATTATTTCTTTGGGCGAAATCTGTCCCAAAAGAGCCTCATACAGGGAAAGGGGCAAATCTTTGGGCTTGATTCCCAGGGAAAAAGTGGCATTGGCCTGGGGGTCGGCGTCAACCAAGAGAACCTTCTTGCCGAAAGCGGTCAGAAAAACGGGAAGATTGACGGCAATGGCTGTTTTGCCTACTCCTCCTTTTTGATTGGCTATGGCAATTACCCTGTTCATTAAAATAATTTTACCACTAAAAGAAAAAATTTACAAATGTCTTTTTTTATGCTAAATACCTAATTAGGCCGAAGTGGCGGAACTGGCATACGCGTAGCACTCAAAATGCTATGAGAGCAATCTCGTGTGGGTTCAACTCCCACCTTCGGCACCATTGACCGCAAGACCTTTTTATGATATCAATTTATTGGTTATTTTAAAGGTGAAAAAATGAAGAAAAAATTTGTGCTTTCACTTTACCCGCTTAACGCCAGTCCGAAACAGCGGACTTGGCAAATTTGCGACATGTACGGCCCGCTTGAAAACAACAACCAGGCAGTGGATTTCCTTAACAAAGTCGATCCCCAAGGCCGGGCAATCAAAAACGCTCTTGTTATTGAAGGAGAATTAATCTCTGCAGAGAACAGAACCCTCATCAAAAGAACATCCATGCTCACCACCCGGTGAGCATTTTTTTATATTATATCTTTATCCACTTTTTCACCGGGCAAAGTGGTTTTGGTTGGCCATATCTTTCGGCCGGGATAAATGAAAGTGCCGATGCCGGTTTTGACGCCGTCACCCATGATTGTTCCGAACTTCTTTCTTTTGGTGTCAATTGCCTGGCCCTTGACCATTGTCTTGACCGTGTCATTGTCGTGCCTTAAATTGGCAATAATTGTTCCGGCTCCCAGGTTGCAGTCGGAGCCGATTATCGAATCGCCGACATACGAAAGATGGCTGATGTTGGTATTTTCTCCTATTATGGAATTCTTGATTTCCACGGCCTGCCCGATCTTGCAGTTATCTCCGATTATTGCCATGGGCCTTAAATGGCAATTGGGCCCGATAACGCAGTTCTTGCCGATGTAGGCCGGACCCTCAATGTACGAACCGCTTTTGACGAGCGTTCCCGGACCAATGATGACTTTTCCCTTAATAACGACGTTTTTTTCTTTCTTGCCTTTGTTTTTCGCTTTTCTGGTTTGGAAAAGATAGTCCAGGGCGTCAAAAACATCCCAGGGATAGGAGGCGGGAAACCAGGCCCCGGCTTTAACGATATAAAGGCTGTTTTGCTTGATGAAATTTTTAATAAAATCCGTAAATTCGTATTCCCCTCTTTCCGATTTTTCCGTCCGGGTTTCCAAAATGCTTTTGGGCAGAAAATACAAACCCGTATTCACCAGGCTGGAAGCCGGATTGGCAGGCTTCTCCGCCAATTCTTTCACCAGCCCTTCTTTTTCCAGAACCACGCCGAAATTGGAAGGCTTCTCGTGCTCTTTGGCCAGAAGGCAGGGAAATTTTTTCAAAGCCCTTTTAATGTCTTCCTGGAAATAGAAATCGTCGCCGTTCAAAACAAGAAATTTGTCCTCGAGAAACGGATAAGCCAGTTTGACTGCTGCGCCCGTACCATTCATTTCCTCTTGAAAAACATATCTTATCTTTATGCCCCCGAATTCTTCTTTGACTTTTTCTTTGACGAGCTCGCTGTTATAAATAATTATCGCTTCATCAATCAATCCTTTCAGCTCTTTTAAATTGTGCTCCAATATGGATTCTCCCATGACGGAAAAAAGCGGCTTGGGCCTGGTCAAAGACAATGGTTCGAATCTTGTGCCTTTTCCTGCGGCGAGGATTACTGCTTGCATACTTATGTTAAACTGAAAATAACATCGGCTAATTTTCGGGGGTCGTGAACAATATCCCCCTCTCCGGCCATTATATCCCTTCCCACGAATTTAGGCAAAGAAGAAGAGCATAAAGACAGCTCCAACAGCTCTTTATGCTTTTCTCTGTATTTTTTGACCCGTTCTTCTCCGGGATTTTTGTTGTTGAAAACGACGTAATCAAGCGGACACTGCAGGTGCTTTTCCACTTCTGCGGCAAAGTCCTCAGCACTGAACCCGTTCGACTCTCCGTCCTTGGTCATGAGATTGGCGATATAGACCCTCTTAGCTTTGCTGTCCTTTATGGCTTCGGAGATTCCCTCCACCAAAAAAATCTGCATCAGGGAAGAAAAAATGTCTCCCGGACCAATAACCACCATGTCCGCATTCTTTATTCTTCTTATGGTCTGCGGGCAGGCGGCCACCGGAGGCCTCAAAAACACCTTTTTAATCTTCAATTCCGTATTGTGCGTGGGAATGTCTATTTTCGTTTCGCCGACGATTTCTTGTCCGTTCCCCAGAACGGCCACCAGCTCGGAGGGATGAATGGTTGAGGGAAGTATCTTGTATTTATTGTCCAGTATTCTGTTCAATTTCTCGAAAACCTCGTGATAATTTTCTCTACTCAGGCACATAGCCAGAAAAACGAGATTGCCCAGGTTGTGGCCCGCCAATTCCCCTTCCTCAAAACGGTAATTGAACAACTTCTTGTCGTTAAAGGAAAAATCCGAAAGCTCCAAAAAAGCCCTTCTCAAGTCCCCGGGGGAAATAATGCCGTATTCTTTTCTCAATCTTCCCGACGAGCCGCCGGAATCCAGAACCGAACAAACCGCGGTTATCTCCGCATCTTTTTCTTTCAATCCCCGGAGCACGGTGCCGGGCATGGCATTGCCTCCCCCGAAGCAGATAATCCTTTTTCTCTTCCTTATAAACGGATTTGCAAACATTTTTTAATGTCGGGCTCTTTCCCTTTAATTGATTTATTAATCAAGTTCTCGTAAGTATCTCTCTTTTGGGAATAAAGAAGACCCAGGGGTATTTTTCCCTCGCTGTTGTAATTCCATTCTTCAATCAGTTTTCTCGCCTCTTCTTTCGTCCTTTCTTTGTCTTCAATTTCATAAACCTTCTCGTTGTAAAACTGGAAGTTGTTGAAAAAAGAAACACAGGGCTGGAGTATTTCGATAAAGCTGAAGCCGTCGTGCTTTACTGCTTTTTCAATCAAAGAAGCCATGTGGTCGATTTTGGCCGAATAGCTTCGGCCGATGAAAGAGGCCCTGGAGTCAAGCATCAATTCCAAGGGATTAATCGGTTCTTCGGTTACGCCTTCGGGGGTTGATTTCCCTTTCAGCCCCTTGGGAGAAACAGCGGTGAACTGGCCGGTGGTCAGGGCGAAAAGGCGGTTGTTGTGCATTAAAATGGTGATATTGGAGTTCCTTTTGGCCGCGTGAACCAAATGGGCGATGCCTTCGTTCAAAGCTCCCCCGTCGCCGATGACAACGATTACTTTCAAATCCGGATTGGCCAAAGCGATTCCCAGACCGGTGGCGATGGAACGGCCGTGAAGGGAATCAAAGCTGTTCAAATTCAGATAGTCGGTGGATTTGGAACTGCAACCGATGTCGGAAACAAGAACGATATTTTCTTTTTTAACGCCCTGGTCCAGCAAAGAGTTGACTGTTTTTTTAACCGCGGCCAGAACTCCGAAGTTGCCGCAGCCCGGGCACCAGGTATTGGGACAAGATGTTTCTAAGTTTTCCATAGATGGGTTAAATAATTTTTTTTAATTCTTCTTTAAAAAAGGGCCGGCCGTCGTATTTCAAAACTTTTTCATCAACCTTGATTCCAAAGCAAGAAAGAAGCTTGGCCAATTGCCCCGAAGCATTATTCTCCACGCAGATTATTTTCTCCGAACCCTTTAAGGCTTTTTTTATCTGTTCTTGTGGGAAGGGCTCGAGAATCAAGGGCTGGACCATTTTCAATCCCGCTTCCTCGGCCGCTTCCCTCACCACGCCCTTGACGGAGCCGAAGCAGACAACCGCCGTCTTTGATTGAAGGTTTCCGAAAACATTGACTGACGGCATCTTTTCCGCTTCTTCTCGCATCAGCTCAAATTTCCTCATTCTCTTTTCCTGCATTTTCTTGATTGCTTCCGCCTCTTCGGTGGTGATTCCGGACTCATCGTGCTCGTAGCTGGTGGCCTTGACGACTCCCTTGCCGCCCGGGAAAGCCATGGGGGAAATGCCGTCTTTCAAATTAAGATATCTTTTGTATTCCCCTTTTCCGTCCCACATCTTCCCTTCTTCCTTTTTGATTTCTTCTTCATTAAAATTGTAAGTGCTCTCCGACAGCTCTTTGTCAATCAGAACAATCACCGGCGTCTGATATTTCCAGGCCAGATTCATCGCCCGGGCTGTCCAATAAAAAGCTTCGTTCGCGTCGCCCGGGGCAATGACGAATTTCACGATGTCTCCGTGGCCGGCGAAAAGAGAAAAAAGCAAGTCTCCCTGGGCCTGATAAGTGGGAACTCCCGAAGCCGGTCCCGGCCTTTGGCTTTCCACTATTACCAGGGGCGTTTCCGCCTGGACGGCCATGCTCAAGGCCTCGGTCATTAAGGCGAATCCTCCGCCCGAAGTTCCGACCATGGAGCGCTTGCCCGCGTAAGCCGAACCGATGGCCGCATTGATAACGGCTATTTCGTTTTCCAGCTGGGAAACGCAGACGTTCAAGTCCTGGCTGTGCTCGGCCAGATAATGAAGAATGCCGGTGGCCGGAGTCATGGGATAAGCATAATATATTTCCAAGCCGGCTCTGACTCCTCCCAAAGCCACTGCCTCGTTTCCGGTCAAAAGAGGCCGAGGAGCGTTGTTTAATCTTTTAACTTCAATGATTGATTGATTCCCGTCAAAGGCCTTCTTGGCTATTTCCAAATTTTTATCAATTTCTCTTTCAATTTCTTTCTTTAAAATCTCTTCTAAAACCTCCCATTCAATGCCCATTATTTTGGCAAAGCCGGCAATCAGGGCGGTATTGGCCATAATGGGAATGCCTCCCGATTCCTTGACGATTGTTTCAATGGCGACGCCTATGCCCTTGCTGTTTTTAATCCTGTCTTTGTTGAAAACAATGGTTCCTTCCTTGTTCAAATCCTTCTCGTGCTCCTCAATCGTTCTTTCGTCCAAAGCCAGAAGAAAATCGATTGACCGGGAATGGGAAAGAGGCTCTTTGTCGGAAATCCTGATTAAAGAAAAGCTGTGTCCTCCTTTTATCAGCGACTGGTAGTCGTCGTAAATAAAAATCCCATAACCCAGAGTGTTAAAAATCTTGGCAATAAGCAAGCCGGCTTTTCTCGAGCCCTGGCCGGCGGCTCCGCCTATTAAAATTGAAAAATCGTTTTTGTTCATTTTAATAATTAACTAAATAACTTTTTAATTCTCCCAACCTTTATTGATATTCTTTAAAAGCAATGCCATTGTTAATCAATAATTGATTCAGGCCGAGATAATAGTTTTGCTGGATTTGGGAACTGGGGATGGCTGCGTTATATATCCGGACATCATCAATTAAACCGTTGAAATAGCCGCTGGTTCCTCCGATATATAAAAGGCCCAGCGGAATGTCATCTGTTAACTGATCGCAATAACCGCTGGAAGCTCCGTTTTTAAGAATGCCGTCCAAATAAACATCGGGAGCTTTATGTTGAGACCTGTCGCAGGCACCCACGAAATAATGCCATTTATTGTCAGTTGTATTGGAATTATTAGTGTGCGGTTCCATATACCTATAAATTGATCCGACCGAATAGTTGCCGTCTGTTATATAGAATATCGCATTTCTTGTTCCCGAATGGGGAACTTCAAACGCTCCAACCCAACCCGTTATTGCCGCCAGCCTTTTAATAG
>JAQUOX010000010.1:2539-14231 GCA_028716905.1 Minisyncoccota bacterium | reverse complement strand
CCGGCCACTCCTTCGGCGTGGACATAGGAAATCTCTTTCAATTTCAAAGCGCCTTCCAGGGCAATGGAATAATTGTACTTTCTTCCGATAAACCAGAAGTCCCGGTACTGGTTGTATTTCTCGGCGATTTTCCTGATTTCTTCTTTTTGCTTCAAAATTTCTCCAGCCAATTGAGGCAGCTTCCGCAACTCGGAAACGATTCTCTTGCCCATTATCAAAGACATGTTCCTCTGCCTGCCCAGATATACGGTAATCATGGCCAGAATGGTCAATTGGCCGAGCAGAGCTTTGGTGGAAGCAACGGCGATTTCCGGTCCGGAACGGGTGTAAACTCCGGCATCGGTCTCCCTGGCCTGGGAAGAACCGACCACGTTGGTGATTCCCAAAGACAAAACCCCTTTTTCTTTCATTTCTCGCAAAGCGGCCAAGGTGTCGGCGGTTTCTCCCGACTGGGAAACGAAAATGGCGGCGGTATTCTTGTTGACAATCGGCTTTCTGTACCTGAACTCGGAGCCGATGTCGGTCTGAACCAATAAATCGGCGTATTCTTCAAGCATGTATTCCCCGGTCCGGCAGGCATAATAGGCCGTGCCGCAGCCGATCAAAAACAAATTGTCTATTTTCCTCAATTTCGCCTGAACGGACTCCAGTCCTCCCAACTTCACGTTTCCTTCTTCCAAAAGCATCCTCCCCCTCATGGCATCTTCTATCACATTGGGCTCTTCCATGATTTCCTTGAGCATAAAATGCTTGTAGCCCCCTTTTTCCGCCTGCTCGATGTCCCACTCAATCGTTTCCAGTTCTTTTCGGTGCTCTTTTTCCTCTTTGAGAATGGTGAAACCGTCCCTTTTTAAAACAGCTATCTCGTTGTCCTCCAGAACA
Organism: Minisyncoccota bacterium; assembly: GCA_028716905.1. Lineage (GTDB taxonomy): Bacteria > Patescibacteriota > Minisyncoccia > Minisyncoccales > Minisyncoccaceae > Microsyncoccus. Next base: position 13,349 of record JAQUOX010000010.1, on the reverse strand, counting down.
ATAATCTGCCTGGTGGTGGTAATAATCGCCGAAGGGTCGGAAGCAATCAGAAACTCGTTGCCGTTCACTCCGATAATCAGGGGCGAAGACAGCCGGGCGGCCACGATTTTGTCAGGGTCTCTGGTGGAAACAGCAGCCAGGCCGTAGGTTCCCCTCACTTCTTTCAGGGCCTTGATGACCGCTTCTTCCAAATTTCCCTGGAAGTGCTTTTCAATCAAATGGGCGATTACTTCCGTGTCCGTCTCCGACCGGAAAACATGCCCTTCTTTGATTAGTTTTTCTTTCAGCTGCTTGTAATTCTCAATGATTCCGTTGTGAACGACGAATATCTCTTCTTTGCAGTCGCAATGGGGATGAGCGTTTTCTTTGGTGACCTCGCCGGTCGTGGCCCAGCGGGTATGGGAAATACCCACGGTCCCTTCCCAGTCGAAACCCCTCACTTCTTCCGCCTTGGAAATCTTGCCCGCTTCTTTGTAAAGGAATTTTTCTTTTCCCAGAACGCAAAAACCGAAACTGTCATAACCCCTGTACTCCAGCCTCTCCAGCCCCGACAACATTATGGGCAGCGCTCTTTTATTACCGATGTATCCCACGATTCCGCACATGCTATTTCACCACAATATTTATTAACGAAGGCGGGACGAACAAGAATCTGACGACTTCCCTGCCTTCCGTCCATTTCTTGACCTTTTCGCTTTGAAAAACAATTTCCTTGATTTCTTCTTCGGACAAGCCGTTTTTCGCCTCTATCTTGTCCTTGACCTTGCCGTTAATCTGAACCACCAGCTCTATTCTTTCTTCTTTAATCAGGTTTTTGTCGTATTCCGGCCACTTCTGCTTCAGGATGCTTTCTTTGTTTCCCAGAATCTCCCAAAGCTCTTCGCAAATGTGGGGCGTGAAAGGGGAAAGCAAAACAAGCATTCTTTCCAACACGTCTTTTCCCGCTTGCTTCTCTTCCGCAAAATTCAAAAACTCCATGAAAAAAGCGATTGGGGTGTTAAATTTCATTTTTTCCAAATCTTCGGAAACCCTTTTGTTCAGCTTGTTAATTTCCGCAATTAATTCTTTCGGGCTTTCCTTGTTGTCTTTGTTCTTTATGGAAAAATTCCAGACCCGGTTCAAAAACTTGTAGACCCCTTTCACTCCGTTTTCGCTCCAGCCGATGGCCTCGCCGAAGGGACCCATGAACATTTCGTAAATCCTGAAAGCATCGGCTCCATACTTCTCGATGATTTCATCCGGCGCAATCACGTTGCCTTTGGACTTGGACATTTTCTGCCCGTCCGGAGCAAGAACGAATCCGACATTCCTTAATTTGGAAAAAGGTTCCTTTGTTGAAACGTGCTTTAAGTCAAACAAGAACTTGTGCCAAAACCGGGCATATAATAAATGAAGGACGGCGTGGTCGGCCCCGCCGACATACAAATCAACCGGCATGAAGAATTCTTCTTTCTTTTTGTCAACCAATTCTTTTTGATTGTCGGGGTCGATGAACCTCAAGTAATACCAGGAACTGCCGGCCCATTGGGGCATGGTATTGGTTTCCCTTCTGGCTTTTCCCTTGCACTTGGGACATTCGACGTTCACCCACTCTTCTATGGCGGCCAAAGGAGATTCTCCCGTGCCCGTGGGCTGATATTTTTCAATGTGAGGAAGCTTCAAGGGAAGGTCTTCTTCTTTCAAGGGAACTGTCCCGCATTTCTCGCAATTAATGATCGGGATGGGCTCGCCCCAGTATCTCTGCCGGGAGAATATCCAGTCCCTTAACTTGTAATAGACTTTCTTTTCAGCCAGGTTCTGCTTAGACAGATATTCTCCGATTTTCTTCCTGGCCTCGTCGGAACCCAATCCGCTGAATTCTCCCGAATCGAAAAGAACGCCGTCTTCGACAAAGGCCTTGCTTTTATCGATTTCCCCCTGTTCGGGCTTGACGGTCCAAACGATTTCCAGGTTGTATTTTTTGGCGAATTCGAAATCCCTTTGGTCATGAGCCGGCACGGCCATCACCGCCCCGGTGCCGTAGTGGCCCAGAACATAGTCGGCCACAAAAACGGGAATCTCTTTGTTGTTTATCGGATTAACGACTTTTACGCCCCTCAATTCCACCCCGGTCTTGTCTTTGACTTCGCTGATTCTTTCCCTCTCGCTTTTGATTCCGGCTTTTTCCAGATACAGAGAAACCTCGTCCGGGTTTTCAATATCTATTTCCAAATCTTTGATAATCGGATGCTCGGGAGCCAGAACCAGATAGGTGCAGCCGAAAAGAGTATCGGCCCGGGTGGTGAAAACCGGTATGTCGAACAGGCTGTCTTTGATTTTGAAAACCGGTTCCCAGCCCTCGCTCCGGCCGATCCAGTTCCTCTGCATTTCCTTGATTTTTTCCGGCCAGTCCAACCCTTCCAAGTCGTCAAGCAGCCGCTCCGCATAATCGGTGATTTTCAGAACCCATTGCTCGATGTCTTTCTTGGTAGTTTCGGTTCCGCATCTTTCGCACTTGCCGTCAATCACTTCTTCGTTGGCCAGCCCGGTCTTGCAGGAAGGACACCAGTTGATGGGCAGGATTTTCTTGTAAGCCAGCCCCTTTTTGAAAAGCTGCAGGAAAATCCACTGGGTCCATTTGTAATAATCGGGTTCGGTGGTGTTGATTTCTCTTGACCAGTCGTAACTGAGCCCGGCGATTTTCATCTGGTTCCTGATGTTGTCAACGTTTTTTTCGGTGGTGATTTCCGGATGAATTCCGGTCTTGATGGCGTAATTCTCCGCCGGCAAGCCGAAAGCGTCCCAGCCCATGGGGTGGAGAACGTTGAAGCCCTGCATTCTTTTCAGCCGGGCGACGATATCCGTGGCCACGTATCCCTTGAAATGGCCGACATGCAGGCCCAAGCCCGAAGGATAGGGAAACATGTCCAGAACGTAAAATTTGGGCGAAGAAAATTCTTTGGTTTTGAAAGCACCGTCCTTCTCCCAACGCTCCTGCCATTTTTTCTCGATTTCTTTGAATTGGTAAGCCATAAACTAAATGATTGACATGGAAACAAAGCCGATAACCACGGAAAAAAAGATAATGAACCAGAAATATGCGTCGTCGTTGAATTTCCTTTTTAAAACACTCTCCAGTATCGGCTTGGAAAAAAACAGCACGAAATACAGGGAAAACCCCAGAACCAAACCAAAAAGCCCTTTTCTTATTAAAAACAATGTTTCGGGTATCATATGTATAACAATAACACAGGAAAAGGAAAAATAAAAGACCCCTTATTGGGGCTTGTTTTTTGCTCGAAAGCCGGATTTCTGTCCCGCGGTTCTGGCTCTGCAACCGTCTTCGTGGCCCGAAGTATTGGGATTCCTCCCTGCTTTTTTCCTTTCTTTTCCGCTTCCCATTGAATCACCTTAATGTGCTTTTTTGAATATATGTTCTCTAAGCCATTTTGTCAAACAAAGCCCTGGTATTCTCCTCTGTCTTTTCCAGAATTTCTTCCAGGGTAGCATCCTTTATCCTCGCCACTTCTTCTCCGATGTATTTCAGGGACAAGGGGCTGTTCCTCTCGTCAAAGCCCGGCGGAGGAAGAAAAGGACAGTCGGTTTCCAGAAGAATCCTTTCCAAAGGAGTTTTTTCAATTACTTCTTTTAAATCCATCTTGAAGATAATGCCGTTGACGCCGATGAAATACCCCAGGGCCAGAAATCTCTCCAAATCAGACAAGTTTCCCGTAAAACAATGAAGAACGCCCCTGAGCTTCTTTTGCTTCAGAATATCATAAGCATCGTCAAAAGCCACGCGGCAATGAATAATCAAAGGGAGGTTTAATTCCTCGGCCAGAGCAACCTGCTTAACAAATATCTCCTTTTGTTTCTCTTTGTACGATTCTCTCTTTGCTTTCCCTTTGGGCTTGTACCAGTAATCCAGGCCCGCTTCTCCGATGGCCACCACCTTGTCGTAATTCAAGTCTTTGTATTTTCCGTAATCAAAACCCTGCTCCGCGTCCAAAGGATGCAGGCCGATTGAAGCGTAAATCCCCTTGCCGTATTTATTGGCCATGCCGATTACTTCCAGAGAGCTCTCATAATTGGTTCCCACGTTAATCATCCCGATGTTTTCTTTCAAACATTTTAAAACAACCTCGTCCCGGTCTTTATCGAATTGGGAAAAATTCAAATGGGCGTGGGTATCAATCATGGTTGGCCGACCAATTCGGTTAATCTTAAAGAAAATTCTTCAATTTCCATTTCTTTGTTTGTTAAAAGCCTGTTCAGGCCGGAATAATAATTCTGCCTAACCTCGCTTGAAGAAATGGCCGAGTTGAAATACTTGCAATCATCCATATAGCCGGATGTCCAGTAGGTGGTGATATTTGCGAAATTAATTCTCCAACTGGTGGCTGTTTTTAATGTTCCGGTTTTCGCATAAGGACTCAATTCTTTTCCGTCAACATAAAATCTGATATAGGAGCCGTCATAAGAAAGAACTATCAAGGCCCACTTGTCTTTAATAGTGTCAAAGGAAATCGACCGGGATATCGTTTCGTCGTTAAAATATACATAATATTGCACATTATAGGCGCCACTACCCATATTAAGGTATATAACGGCGTCGGATGTCTGGTTAAGAACCTGTAAAAGCCCGCCCCAGGAAGGATTGGAAAAAATACCGCCGTTCCATCTTACCCCGTGATTGAAATTTACCCAAAAACTGAACGTGTAATTATTGCTTATGTCGCTCACCGTGATATTGTCCACCCGGCTCAAATTATCGCTACTGGACTGTTCAAAATACAGGCACTTGCCGCTTACACAACTTGTTCCTCCCTTAACCTTAGGCGAACCGTAAACAGAAGCGTTGTTCGTCCCCCAAGAATCCTTAAGGTCATCGCCGGTGGCGGTGCTGTCAACGGCAGTCGGACCGTCAAACTTCCATTCCGACACCAGATTCAACAGCAAGGAATTCCTCAAAGAATTGCCAAAGGCCTGTCCTTTGGCGATCCTCGCCTTATCCGAAACCCCGGCCATGGAAACGATAATGAAAGCGGAAATAATTCCGATAATCACGATGACCACCAGTATTTCGATTAAGGTGAATGACTTGTTGCTCATAATCTCGGAAACAAAGATTCTCCTTTTTTAGCCCTGAAAATTCCTTCCTCTTCTCCCAGCTGCTCTTTCATTTTCTCCGAGGTTCCGGGCAGGAAAGGACAAATCATTTCGGCGATATTCTTCAAAGAGAACAAAAGATTGGAAAAGACCTCTTTGTCTTTAGTTTCCCAGGGTCTTTCCCTGTCAATGTATCTGTCGCAGGAAGCGATTAATTCCCAGATGATTCCCAGAGCTTCATTGAAACAAACGATTTTTTCCCGGCATTTCTCCCGGGCTTCTTCCACTTCTTTTAAAGTAAACTCATTGGGCTTGATTTTCAGCTCTCCCTGCTTCTCAACCATGGCCATGACCCGGGAAAACAGATTGCCCAGACCCGAAGCCAAATCGTCGTTGTATCTTTTCTCAAATTTCTCGTAACTGAAATCCCCGTCCCCCAAAGTGGGAATTTCCCTTAAAAGGAAATATCTGACGGCATCGGTCCCGTATTTGTTTACCAGCTCGAAAGGATCAACCACGTTGCCGATGCTTTTGGACATTTTCTGTCCGTCGGCGGTAATGTAGCCGTGAACGAAAATGGTATGGGGCAAAGAAATACCGGCGGATAAAAGCATGGCCGGCCAGTAGACGGCGTGGAACCTGGTAATGCCCTTGCCGATGACGTGAAGCTTGTTTTCGTTGTTCTGCCAGAAGCGAATGAATTTTGATTCGTCGTCGCTGCCGTAACCCAGAGCGGTGATGTAATTCGCCAAAGCGTCGAACCAGACCCAGATTTTCTGGCTCGGGTCATTGGGAACGTCTATTCCCCAGCCCTTGGCCCGGCCGGCCGAGCGGGAAATGCAAAAATCTTCCAGGCCGGAATCAATGAAACTCAAAACCTCGTTCTTCTTCGTTTCGGGAACGATTCTGATAACACCTTTGCTTATCAGCTCTTTCAATTTGTCCTGGTATTGGGCCAGTTTGAAAAAATAGTTTTCTTCCTCGACCAATTCCAGTGGCTTCTTGTGTTCGGGACACATTCCGTTCTCCAGTTCCTGCTCTTTGTAGAATTCTTCGCAGCCCACGCAGTAAAGACCTTTGTATTTCTTCTTGAAAATATCCTTACTGCACTGCGACCAGAGCTCTTGCGCTCCTTTAACGTGCCTCTCTTCCGTTGTCCTGATGAAATCGTCGTAAGAAAGGTTGAGGGCCTCTTTCAAATTATGGAATTTCTCGTAATACTTGTCCACCAGACCCTTGATCGGAATTCCTTCTTTCTCGGCGCTCTGGACATTCTTCAGGCTGTTCTCGTCGGTCCCGCTCAAAAAGAAAACCTCGTCCCCCAGGGAGCGGTGGTAGCGGGCGATAACGTCGGCCTGTATTTTCTCCAGAGCGTGCCCCAGATGAGGCGAGGCATTGACGTAATCAATGGCCGTGGATATGAAAACCGTTTTCATGAATTTTTCCTGGATAAAAAATATGATTTGACTGTTTCGTAGAATATGCCGGCCAAAGGAATGGCCAGAACGGCACCGACGATCCCCAGTAATTTTCCGCCGATGAGAATGGAGAATAAAACCAAAAAAGTGGGCAAACCTACCATTCTTCTGGTAAAAAGGGGTGTGAATATGTTGGCCTCTATCTGCTGGATGATAACGGAAAGAGCAATGATCCACACTGCCTTGGTCCAGGAATCAAGCAAAGCCACCACGGCTAGGGCGATTACCGCCGCAAGCGGCCCCAGAAACGGAACGATGTTCAAGGCCCCGGTCAGCAGAGACAGAGAAACCGCGAACTTGATCTTTAAGAAATAGCAGGCGACAAAGGTCAGAACGGCGACGCCGATGGAGCATAAAATCCTGCTGCCGAACCAGTTGGAAACTTTGTCCTGGCTTCTTTCCCAAATCTTCAGAATGTCCTCTTCCCAATTCTTGGGCGATACGGTTTTAATCAGTTTCAAAATGTCGTTTCTCTCGATGGAAAGAAACAAAGCCAGGGAAAAAATGGTGGCGCCGGCGAAGATGCTGCCGAAAAGGGAAGAAACCAAATCAAAGACATTGGAAGAAATCTGAATGAGCGAATCTTTTAAGGTTAAGGCGAAGGTGGCGATATTTTTGAATTCAAAGCCTATGGCTGCCAGCATCCGGGGCAGGGCTTCCAGATATTTATAGAAGTTGGAATAAAAATTCTGGATTTCCAGGATAACGGGCGGGGCCAGGAAATACACTAGGGTGAAAATTGTCAGAAGAGAGCCGAAGTAAATCAGAAATCCGGCCACGGGCCTGGGAATTCTTCTCCTTTCCAGAATATCTATCAAAGGGTTGAACAAAATGGAAATCATTAGGGCCAAAAGAGTCCAGACCAGAATATCCCTGGTCAGGAAAATGAAGTAAAAGAGGATGAGGACGAAAAAGAATTTGAAGATGGCCGACCAGGTAACGTCGATTTTCTCGATTTCTTGTTTCATAACTTTAACAATTTCTTAAACTGATTATCGTCTTTAAACGGCCCGATTAAGGCCAGGTTGAGATTTTCTTTTTTAAACAGATTCTTGGCCACTCTTTGAATGTCTTTTTTCGTCACTTTGTCAATCTTGGCGAAAATCTGCTCCGGGGTCTGGATTTTCCTTCTCAGTAATTCCTGGATTCCGAAAAAAGAAGCCTTGTCGTCGGATGCCTCCAAACCCAAAACCATCTTCCCTTTGAGATAATCCTTGGCTTTTTTCAGTTCTTTTTCGCTTATCCTGTTTTTTGACATTCTCCCGTATTCTTTGATGATGACCTGAATCACCCTGGGAAGCTTGGTGTTGTCTACTCCGGAAAAAGTGCAAAGCCAGCCGCTGTCGGTGTCCGACTCGTTAATGGTCCTGACGTAATAGGCCGCTCCCATTTTCTCCCTTACTTCCTCGAACAATCTCGAGCTCATCATTCCTCCCAGGATTATTGCCAGAAGATTGGCGGCATACCGGTCCTTGTGGAATATGTCATAGGCCCTTACTCCCAGAGCCAGGCTGGTCTGCTTGGTTTTTCTCTTGACAATCAAAACCCTGGGGCCCTTTCCCCTGTCTTTCACTTTCGGCTTGGGCTTGGCTTTTCCTTTCTTGATTTGATGAAAAATATCGCTCACTTTCCCGATTATTTCCCTTTCCTTGATTTTTCCCGCCACGCAAACCACCGTATTCTCCGAAGTGTATTGCGAAGAAATGTAATCGAGAATGTCCTGTCTTTTGATTGTGGAAACGGTTTCCTTCCTTCCGCCGATGTCCCATCCGGCCGGCTGATCGCCGTAAAGAATTTCTTTCCAGAGCTGGCTGATGTACATCCTGGGATTGTCGTTATACATGTGGAGCTCCTCGATAATCACCCCTCTTTCTTTCTCGATTTCCTTTAAAGGAATGAGCGAGTTGAGAAAAATATCCGAAACCCAGGCCAGGGCCGTGTCCAGATGCTCGGCGCTTACCTTGGCGTAATAGCCGGTGTACTCCTCCCCGGTAAAGGCGTTGAAGTCCCCTCCGATTCTGTCCAAAAACTCGGCCACGTCCTTGGGCTTTTTCAGCTTTTTCGTTCCCTTGAAAAACATGTGCTCCAAAAAATGGGAAAGGCCGGAAAGGTTTTTGGTCTCGTACTTGGAACCGGCTCCGACCATGATTAAAACCGTCGCCGCCTTGGCGTTTTTCTCGGGAACAGTGATTATCCTTAATCCGTTTTTGAGGGTTGTTTTTTTGAACATTCTTTTAGTTTCTTTTTAAGCTCCACCATTTTCAGCTCTCTTTCCACGGTCAAATTGAAAAACTTTTCCAGCTCGGCCACTCTTTTTTGCAGTTCTTTCTTTGATTCTTCCGAATCTTTTTTTAATAAATACAGCTCTTCCGACAGTTTGCTGAAATTATTGCCCAAATCGACGAATTCCTTGTCCAGGCTTCCGACCACGAAAACGCTTTTTTCTTCCTTGTCCCAAGCCCGGCTGAATTTGTCGATTTCCGAAAAAGAACGGTAAATGTAGACGTAAAGAACCCGACCGATAATCAGAGCCATGGCCAGGCCGATCAAAGCCAGAACAATGGTTTTGTAATCAATGGGATAAACGCAGACCATTACCACCAAAACCGCGAAAAAGGGGAAAAGGAAAAGGAAAAAGAATTTGGATTTGATGCTGGAAAGGACGATGTCTTCAGCACTCTCTCCTTTTTTGCAAAGAAGCTCCCGGCTTTCCTTAATTAAGGGAAAAACGACTTGCTGGGAAAAAAACAGGCTGAAAGGAACGAAGAAAAACAGTCCGGTCAGGCCGGAAATCAAAACCAGCAAAAACACGGGCCAGTCCCCTCCCAGCAGGGATATTCCCAGGGTCACGAAAGCCACAGCCAGCAGTCCCGAAGCGAAGGAAAAAAGATAAACGTTGCGGCAGAGGCTGACCAGGGCTCTGAGCGTTTCTTTGATTTCTTCCCGGGATAAGCCGGGGTTCAGTTTCCTGTTGTTGCTGACGTTCCCGTTTATTACCCCGACTTCCTTGCCGTAAAACACTCCCAAGCCGTATCTCAAGAAGAAAAACAGGGCCAGGACGAACAAACAGAGGGGCGTGCCCAGAAGGAAAAAATTCCAGGCCGGGGCGCTTCCCAAAACCCCCACGGTCAGGACAAGGGTATAGGAGAAAAAGCTGCACAAAAATCCCCAGCCGATTACGGGCAGAATGATTTTTAAAGTATAGGGAGTTTTGACCATATGATTAGCAGTTGAATTTATTCTTAAAATATTCAATTAATCCGGGTATTTCGATTCTTTCCTGCTCCATGGTGTCGCGGTCCCTGACGGTAACGTCGTTTGTCTTCAGGGTTTCGAAATCAACGGTCAGGGCGAAAGGCGTTCCGGTTTCGTCCTGCCTTCGGTATCTTCTGCCGATGGTGCCCACTTCGTCGTACTGGCAGACGAAATGCGGCTTCAATGATTTGTAAACTTCGTTCGCTTTGTCTTTCACTTCTTTTTTGTTCTTGACCAGGGGCAGAACCGCTATCTGGAACGGGGAAATTCTTTTATCCAGCTTCAAAAGAATTTCCGTTTCCTTGGTTTTCTCCGTGGTTTGGGTTCGGCCTCCCTTGATTTCCCCGTAAGCGTCGCAAAGCAGGGCCAGCATCACCCTTTCCACGCCGGCCGACGGCTCGATCACGAAAGGAATGAATTTTTCCTTGGTTTCGTCGTCAAAATATGCAAGGTCCTGGCCGGAAAACTTTTCGTGCTGTTTCAAATCGAAATCCGTCCGGCTGGCAATGCCCTCTATCTCCGACCAGCCGATTCCCGGGAAATTATACTCCACGTCAACGCAGCCCTTGGCGTAATGAGCCAGCTCTTTTTGGTCGTGCTTCCTTATCCTCAAATTTTCTTTTTTGATTCCCAAATCTTCCAAATACCAGTTCATTCTTTCCTCAACCCAGTAATCGAAAGCTTTTTCGTCTTCGCCTTTCCTGACGAAGTACTCCATTTCCATCTGCTCGAATTCCCTGGTCCGGAAAATGAAATTGCCGGGAGTAATCTCGTTGCGGAAGGCCTTGCCGATCTGGGCGATGCCGAAAGGAAGCTTTACCCTCTGGGTATCCAGAATGTTCTTGTAGTTGACGAATATTCCCTGGGCGGTTTCCGGCCTCAAATACGCCTTGCTCGCCTCGTCTTCCACCGGACCGATAAAAGTCTTGAGCATCAGATTGAACTGGCGGGGAGGAATCAGTTCTCCGCCGCACTCCGGACATTTCTCC
>JAQUOX010000010.1:0-2439 GCA_028716905.1 Minisyncoccota bacterium | reverse complement strand
CTATTTCTTTGTTTCTCCGTAAAGCATCTCTGTTTTGGCCGTCAGTTTCTGGCCCGTCCACTCGTCAATTCCGGAAATCTGAGCCGAACCCAGAAGAATAATGTCCTGTTCCGTAATCTGGGGCTCGACCGAAAGCTGGAAAGCGCAGGTCCGGGCCTGCTTCAGGGTCCCGGCTCCGGCTTCTACCGTTCCCGCCATCCAAACCAGTTCGCTGGTGGACTCGTCGTATTCCAGCTCCACGCCTTCGGGCCAGACCTTTCCCTCGAAAACCACGCTCTCGGGCAGAATCGTGTTCATGATGACCGAACCGACGTCATTATAAGAGGAAATGGCTGTCCATTCAACGGTGAAATATGTTTTTTGTCCGGCTTCCAGAGGATAGGGCCCGCTGTTTTCAAAATGCCTGTCGTCGGCGTAAAGTTTTTGCTCGGCCGCCAGGTTGGTGCCGATTTTGGTCAGGAATTCCTGACGGGCTTCGCCGATAGTCACCTTGTTCTTGATAACCGGGTTCTTTTCCGCCAGGGTCTTGATGGTCCAGTTGTCCTTGACGTCTATCCAAAACTCAACCTTACTCTCTTTCCCGGGCTCCAAAAACGCCAGGTCGGAATTCTGCTCCCAGATAATGGAATTGTCTCCGGCCTGGAACTTTCCCTCCGGCGCCTTGATGGAATTCAAGTCAAGGCCGCTTCCTTCCAAGCGGGCGATGAGAACCAGATTGGTCATTGGCTGCTCGCTCAAATTCCTGAAAAATATCTCGTAATGAAGCTGGTCTCCGGGAGAAGCGACGTATTCCTCGTTGCTGTTTACCTTCTGGGTCAGATACAAAGAAGAGGAAGCGATTTCCACGCCCTTCACCGCTTCTTTCAAGACGATGAAGTCGCCGTCCTGCCAGACGCCGATTCTGGCCTTGAAGACCTCCTGTTCTCCGGAGTCCCCGTTCAGGATTCCCGATATCTCTATCTTGCCCGTTCCCAGTTCGTTCAAAATCGGTATGTCCCACTGGCTGTCTTCCAGGGCCTTGGGCTGGGAATAAAGGAACTCGAAGTCGTCCGGATACTGAATGATGCAGGACAAATCCTTGAGCGAATAATCGACATTGGAAGAATAATTTATCTTGAAAGTGAAGGCCTTGCCTCCTCCGGTCTTGGAAGGCATATCCAAAGAGAAATCAATGGGAATCTCGTTTAAAATCGTGGTAAAGGTGGTGGACACCTCGTTCCTTGACTTCAAATCCTTGGGCTGGAAGCTGATTACGGCTTTCAGGGTTTTCGTTTCGTTCTCCTTGCCCAGCAAGCGGCCGATGAACTTGAAAGTCCTTTCCTCCCCGGGATAAATGTCTCCGCCCAGCTGTTCCGCGGTTATTCTTTTAATCCTGCCTTCTCCTTCAAATATGGAGCCCTCGGGAAACTCGAAGAAAAGCTCGGGGCTCTCCAACCTGATCGAACCGTTGTTCTTGAACTTGACCATGTATTCCAGCTCCTCTCCCAGAGCGGCTTTGTCCGGGCCGAGTATTTCCAGCTTCAGAACTTCCTTGGAAAAGGACATTCTCTGCCACAAAAATACGGCTAAAAGCAAAAAGGCGGCGGCGGATAAAATCAATAATATTCTTTTATTCATCTTTTTTCAATAATTTATTTAATATCTCCAGCTGAGCGGGCTTTTTCGAGGACTTGATTTTCAGCTTTTCCAGCTCCTGGGCCACCCGGTCCTTGTTCTCGTCTTTCGACCTCAGGGATTCGAAATAGTCCTGGTCGCCCAGCTTCCTTTCTTTTCCTTTGTCGTCCTTGAATTTGATGTAGGAAGAACCGAAGCTCTTCTTCTGTCCGGGCTTTTCGACCGGAAAGTAATCTTTGTCCATATTATTGTTTGATTATCTTTAAAACGATTTTCTCGTCGTCGATTGATATTTCCTTTCCTTCTGTTTTGTCTTCTTCCTTGAATTCCACGGCTAAAACTTCTTTCAGCAGCTTCTCTCTGTTCTTTGACAATATCATATCAAAAAATCCGGATTTTTGGTAGAGGACCGCTATCCTGTCTTGGGGAACGAAGCCCTGCTCTTTTCTCATTTGCTGAATCTGGCGGATAATCTCCCTGACCAGTCCTTCTTCCTTCAGTTCCGGAGTGATGTCGATATTTAATTCAATCTCGTTCTCAATGTTTTTGTCGAAAACTATTTCCTTGACATTGATTTCCTCTTTGATTAAATCTGCCGTATTTTCATTGATTTGCTTTTTGGTTTTGATTCTTGACAAGGGCTGCCTGACCTTGATGCCCTGCTTTGACCTCTCGGCCAGGGCCAGGTTGACGATGTTTCTCGCCTCGGCCATTTCTTCTTCTAATTTATCATTGAGATGTTTCCTGTCCGGTTCGGGATAATCGCAGAGATGCACACTTTGCTTTCCGCCCAGTTTCAAGAACATGTCTTCGGCAATGAAAGGA
>JAQUOX010000009.1:8984-24346 GCA_028716905.1 Minisyncoccota bacterium | reverse complement strand
TACACCTGGACCTGCAACGGCTCCGAAGGAGGAAGCGATGCCAATTGTTCATCCAACAGGATATCGTTCAAGAATCCTTATGATATCAACAATGATGAGTCCTGCTGGTTTTGCGAGCATTACTACGACGTAGGTGGAATTTTAAGGGATGGAGAATTGAGCAGTGGCATGGCGAATTTGCAATTTAAATTTACCACCAATGCTTCTGATTACAATTCCTATAAACTGGCTATAGGAACAATTAATGACGTGGCTCAGGCGATGCAAACCGACGAGTGGCTTTCCGTTTCTTCTTCGGAAACAACATTTAGCGGAGCAAAGGTAAGAAAGTCGGGAACAGACCAGAAAAACGGGAGCAACGGTTTCTATCTCACTTACGGAAACGGGACAAGCGGAAAAACATATTATTGGTGGGTGAAATTGAGGAAGCCAGACCTAACAGAAAGCGAATGGATGTATGGAGGAACAATCGCTACTCCGGAGAAAGCCTTCCCGGTGGTCAGGGTGGCGGCTGATAAGGCGACCGTGACCGTGGGAACGAACATTCAATATTGCACGACCCTTATTGACTTGCAGGACACAAACGATTCTTGTTATCCGGTATGCTGGACCGGAACAGGCGACCCGGTGGTTGATCCTGATAATGCCAACTGGAAATGCAGCGTTTGCTACAATTCAAGCAATCAGCCTGTTCCCTGCACTACGGCCAACGGCAACGCGTTCTCATGGGTTTTGCCGGAGCAGAGCGGCAGCTACATGGAAACGACAAACGCTTTAAGCGCCAACCCGATATTCAGGTTCAGCACCACGGTTCAAAACGCGAAGCCGGGACTGGCCGTAAGCGGTTCCGAGTGTGCCGGCGAAGGAGAGACGGGAACAAAAGCTCCTCTGCCTCAATGGCGGGAAGTGGCGCCATAGCTTGATAAAATCTTAAAACCCTTGTCTTTACAAGGGTTTTTTGATATACTGGAATTATAGATTATTAGATTAATTTGAATTTTTGGTAACAATTTAAGATTTGATTCGATGAAAGACACAAAGCGTCAAAAAGATTATCTTAAAGAATGATAAAAGCAATAGGTTTTTTTATGTGCCAAATTTTCAACTACATATATGATGGAAACCTTAACGCCCCTGGCCATGGTTACCATAGCCATGCTTATAGGAGCCGTAATCGGTTATTATGTCCGCCAATCGATTGCCCGGAAACGGGCGGGAACAATAGAGGCGGAGCTTCAAAAAAAGATAGTTCAAACTAAACAGACGGCCGAAGAGATTGTTTCCAAGGCCAAAGAAAAAGCCGGGGCTCTGGAGAAAAAGACGTACGCCGACTTGGAAGAAAGACAAAAAGTATTAATCAGGTCGGAAAACCGCATTTTAAAAAAAGAAGAAGACTTTGAGAACAAGGAAAAAGAAATTGTAGTCAAAGAGAAGGAAGTCGTTTCCAAGGTGGAGAAACTGAAAGAAATCAAAAAAGACCTGGATGTTTTAAAGGAAGAAACCTTGAAGAAGCTGGAGAAGATATCGGGGTTGAGCAAAGACCAGGCCAAAGAAGAATTGTTGGCCAAGGCGGAAAGGGAATATCAGGCGGAAATTTTGGACAGGGTAAGAAAAATGGAAGAGAGGGGAACGGAACAGTATGAAAGAAAAGCCAAAGAGATTTTAAGCAACGCCATTCAGTCATACGCCCTGTCCCAGGCCCAGGAGCTGACCACTTCCTCGGTTGATATTCCTTCGGACGAGATAAAGGGAAGGATTATCGGCAAAGAGGGGAGAAACATCAGGGCCTTTGAAAAGGCGACCGGCGTGGAATTGATTGTTGACGAAACACCGGGAGTGGTTATTCTTTCCAGTTTTAATCCCATAAGAAGAGAAATCGCCAAGATTGCCTTGGAAAGGCTTTTGCGGGACGGGAGGATTCAGCCGGCCAGAGTGGAGCAAGAAATTGAAAAAGCGGAAGAGGAAATAAACAAGAAGACGAAAGAAGCCGGCGAGGCGGCGGTTTACGAGACGGGAGTCCTGGATTTGCCGGAAAAACTGACGCAAATCTTGGGAAGGCTGCAATATCGGACCAGTTATGGCCAGAACGTATTGAACCATTCAATAGAAGTATCGCTTTTGGCGGGAGTTATCGCTTCGGAACTGGGTCTGGATGTGGCCTTGTGCAGGAAGGCCGGGCTTCTTCACGACATCGGAAAAGCCCTTGACTATAAGGCAGAAGGGTCGCATACTGATATCGGGGCTAAGATTCTGGAGAAATTTGACATAGACCCGAGGATAATTACGGCCATCAAATCCCATCACGAAGAATATCCTTACGAAAGCGTGGAAGCGAGAATCATTCAGGCCGCTGACCAGGTGTCGGGCGCAAGACCCGGAGCCAGGAAAGATACGCTGGAAAATTATTTGAAGAGATTGGGAGACTTGGAAGATATTGCCCTGTCTTTCCCGGGAGTGGAAAAGGCCTATGCCATCCAGGGGGGAAGAGAAATCAGGATTTTCGTTAAGCCCGGAGATATTGATGATTTGACGGCCCACAAGCTGGCCAGAGACATTGCCAAGAAAATCCAGGAAGAATTGAGATACCCGGGAGAAATCAAAGTCAATTTGATACGAGAAATGAGGGTGGTTGAATACGCGAAATAATAAAATAAAAGGTCGACGCAATTTTTAACAGGTTTGGCTTTTGGAAATTAATCAGACAGTTAATTTTCAAGCTCTAAACCTTAAACAAAAATGACAAAAGAAGATATCATCGAAGCAATCGTTAAAAAAACAGCGATGTCCAAGAAGGACGCGGTTGAAGCCTTGAATACTATTATTGAAGAGATTACCAAGGCTCTTTCCAAGGGAGGTCAGGTCGTTTTGACGGGCTTTGGCACTTTTAGGGTGGGAGCCAGAGCGGCGAGAGAAGGAAGGAACCCCAAGACAGGAGAAAAGATTAAGATTCCGGCAATGAAAACTCCCAAGTTTAAGGCAGGAAAATCCTTAAAGGACGCTGTAAGATAGTTTTAAAATAAAGAATCGCCCGTTAATGCGGGCGATTTTCTTTATGGTGGACCCGAGGGGATTTGAACCCCTGACCTCCTCTATGCCATAGAGGCGCGCTGCCAACTGCGCTACGGGCCCGCTTATTTATTATAGGGTTTTTATTTAAAAAAACAAGCTTGCCATTTGATTAAAATTGATATATTGTATATATAATGGTAAGAAAAAATATTTTTATGAAAAGGCGGTGGCTTTAAGAAACAAAGGTTTTACATACGGCGAGATCCTTGAAGAAATTAATTTTAAAGTAAGCAATAGCACCATTTCTTGTTGGTGCTCCGGAATAGAGCTTACGCCATCTCAAAAAGACAGGATTAAAGAAAAACAAAGGAATTTTAAGCTTATTAAGTATTTAATAAACAAATCTATTGAAGATGAAAAAAGAGCAAGAGCTTGGGCAAAAGAAAAGGCCGAATTAATTTCAAACGATAATCTCGAAAATTTGATACTGTCAGGAGTAATGCTTTATTGGGCTGAGGGATATGGTTCGGTTGGAAAGAGTGCAGGATTTACAAATACAGACCCCCAAATGATAAAAATAATAATGAGATTTTTCAGGGAGGTATTAGGAGTAGAAGATAAAAAAATTAAAATAATGATAAGGATTGAGAAAAGAAATGATGTCGAAAGAGCCATGAATTATTGGTCAGAAATTGTTAAATTGCCATTATCTAATTTTCATAGAACAGAAATATTAAAAACTAAAAATAACAAATATCCAAACGGCATGTGCAGAATTACGGTTTACGATGTTTCTGTAAGAAGAAAAATAAACAATCTTCTTAAATTAATAAAAGCTAAATGGGCCCCTGTAGCTCAGAGGATAGAGCAGCACACTCCTAAGGTGAAGGTCGTAGGTTCAATTCCTACCAGGGGCACAATCAAAATATGAAAACACCCATTGTCTCCATCGCCAAAAAGGTTTGTCCGGCAGTGATAACCATTGTCGCTTCACGAGACCTGCCTGAGATAGAAGAATTCTATTTCCTGCCCTTTAAGGGAGAAAAGATTGCCTTTCCCAAGAAATTGAAGGAAAACCAGAAGACCAAGATAGGGGGAGGGTCGGGCTTTATCGTTTCCAAGGACGGGTATATTCTGACCTGCAACCACGTGGTTGAGGACAAGGAAGCCGACTTTACCGTGATTATCGGTCCCGACCAAAAGTTCCAAGCCAAGGTTTTGGACAAAGACCCCTTGATTGACATGGCCATACTGAAGATAGAAGGAAGCAATTTTCCTTATTTGAATCTAGGAGATTCGGACAAGCTGGAATTGGGAGAATCGGTGCTGGCCGTGGGCAATCCCTTGGGAGAGTTTGAAGATACTCTCTCCTGCGGAATCGTTTCCGGCTTGAGCAGAAAAATCAACGCTTCCAACGGTTTCAGTTCCGACATTACTCCTTTAAGGGGCTTGATTCAGACCGATGCGGCCATTAATCCCGGCAATTCGGGAGGTCCTTTGGTGAACATGAAAGGAGAAGTGGTGGGCATAAACACAGCCATGATTATGGGGGCGGAAAACATCGGTTTCGCCCTGCCCATCAACTATATTAAGGAAGTCTTGAAAGAAGTCAGAAAAGAAGGGAAAATCAAGAGGCCTTATCTCGGAGTCAAATACATCATTTTGAACAAAGAAATATCCAAAACCAACAAGATAGAGGTTGATTACGGAGCATTAATCGTAAGAGAGATGTTCGGAGAATCGGCCGTGGCCAAGAATTCAAGCGCCGATTTGGCCGGACTCAAGGAATACGACATTATTCTGGAGATAAACGAAGAAAAAATCACCCAAGATAATTCTTTGGCCGACATGGTGGCCAAGTATAAGATAGGGGACGGGATTGTTCTCAAGATTTTAAGAGAAGGCAAAGAAATTCAGCTGGAAGCACAACTGAAGGAGAGGAAATAAAAAAGGGCGAAGAAAATATCTAAGCCTCTTTCGGATACAATTTTTATTCTCTATATAAAAGGTATTTAAAGCAGTTCTTTTATTTCTTTCTCGCTGAATCCGTTAATGACCATTTCTCCCTTGTTGATAATAACGGTGGGGAATATGGTGCCGGGAACATACTGCCACATGTCTTCATATGCTTCTTTTTGTTCTTCCGGCGGCAGAGTATCAATGTCAATATACTTGTATTCCATGCCGAGCCGGCTAAGCAGTTCTTTGGTTTTGCCGCACCAAATGCAATTAGTCAAGCTGAACATCATAATGTCTTTGTCTTTTCTTCCGGGAACTGTTTTGATATGGTCTTTGTATGGCATATTGTGTCCATTTTAAACCCTTAACGATTTTTGTCAAATAAATATTTGTAAATTATTTTAAAGTTTGTTAAGGTTAGCTAATGAAAAATAAGAAGTTCACATTTTGGCGATTCTGGGAAAAGCTTAAAGAGATATACAGGCCCTTTTTTGGCGTGATTGCCGTTATTTTCCTGTTGATGCTTTTGCAGGAGGCACTGGCTCTGATATCTCCATATATTTACGGAAAGATAGTCGACGGCATTTTGCAGGGCCGGGCAATAATGGAAGTGATAAAACTTTGTTTCCTTTCTTTGGCCATCCTCTTGTTTAACGAGATAGTCGTCAATTCTGTCAGGGAGAGGATAGAAATTCAAAAATTCGAATTTGACGTTCCCCGGAAGGTGGCCGAGAAAACGCTCAGCCGGGTTTTTGAGTTTTCCATCGGCCAGCACGAGAACCAAAATTCGGGAATCAAAAAAAGCATTATTGACCGGGGGCAGAATGCCCTGGTTGAGCTGGCGAATATTTTGATTTATCAGCTTGTTCCCACTTTCCTCCAGCTCGGCGTTACGGTAGCGGCCCTGTTCGTGCTTGCTCCCCCTTTGGGAGCGGTCATTTTAATCGGCACCCTAGCCTTTCTTGTTGTCAGCTTCTACACCAATTATGCCTTAAGAGATGAATTAAAAAAAGTCAGGGACATGTGGGTTGATTCCGACAAAAAGCAGTCGGAGTTTTTGAGGAATGTTTCCTTGATAAAAATGAACGCCAAAGAGAAGGAGGTGGTCGGGGAGCACGACAGAAACCTGACGTCTATCAGCTTTTCGGAGAAAGGGTTATGGATGAAATTTATGAAATATACCCAGATAAGGAATTTCGTTTCCAGCGTTTCGAGGGTTGCGGCCCTAATCCTCGGTATTTACCTGGTTTACCAGGGCGCTTACACCCCGGGATTTTTGGTCATTGTTTTGTCCTGGTCAAACAACGCCTTTGACAGGATATGGTATTTGTCAGCCGCCCAAAGAAGGATAACCAAGCTCTTCCCCGAGCTTAAAAACTATTTCGCTTTAATGGATATCAGTCCGGACATAAAGGAAATAGAAAATCCCGTCGTCGTGGATAATTTCAAAGGCAGGATAGAATACAAAAACGTGTCCTTCAGGTATCCGCTCAGGGACGTCAAAGAAAAAAAAGTAAAAGACCAGACGGGTTTAAAAGGAATAAGCATCTTAATAGAGCCCGGGCAAAGGGTGGCGATTGTCGGGGCCAGTGGCGCGGGGAAATCAACGGTTATTCAATTGTTAATCAGGGCTTACGACCCGGATAAAGGTAAAATTTTGATTGACGGCCATGATTTGAGAAAACTGTCTTTGAATAATTACCGGAAGGCGATTGGAATCGTTTCCCAGGATATCGTTCTTTTTGACGATACCCTGAGATACAATATTGTTTTCGGAACAAGCGAGAGGGTGACCGAAAAGCAGATACGGGAAGCGATAAAAATGGCCAGGGTTGACGGCTTCTTGAAAGGACTGGAAAAGGGCCTGGATACAATAATAGGGGAAAGAGGAGTCAAGCTTTCCGGTGGAGAAAGGCAAAGGGTGGGCATAGCCAGAGCTTTGATAAAAAATCCGGCCATATTGATTTTTGACGAAGCAACATCAAGCCTGGACGTAGAAAACGAATCTTTAATCAAAGAGTCAATCGAGAAGGCCTCGAAAGGAAGGACAACCATTATTATTGCCCACAGGCTGTCAACCATTAAGGATGCCGACAAGATAATCGTCTTAGAAAAAGGAAAGATTGTCGGCCAGGGAAAGCACAGAGAGCTTTTAAAGACCTGCCCGGCCTATCAGAAAATGATCAGCATCCAGACGGTGATAGTGGGAGATATTGATGAATTGTAGTTAAAATTGGGGTCGGTTACGTGATACATTTAGAACCCCGGGCTGGGAAAACATAAGAGAAGATATGGAAAAATATAATATAGTTTGATATGATTCTATTAATACAGAACATTTTATTATTTATGAGAAAAGTAAAATCATTAGAAAAAAATTTAGCTTTTGTAGACGGACAGAATTTGTATAGAGGAACCACCTTAACTAGCCCTAAATGGAAAGTTGACCTTTCTAAATTTAGGAAATATTTAACTGAAAAATATAAAGTGCAAAAGGCTTATTATTTTTTAGGTTTTTTAGACGAAGAGAATCAAAATCTTTATGATAAAATACAAGAATCTGGTTTTATTATAAAGTTTCGTGAACACAATTCAGCCATGATCGGGAAGAAAAAAGGAAATGTTGATTCAGATATTATTTTTGACATTATGAAAAGAATATACAAGAAGGAGTCTTTTGATAAAATAGTTTTAGTCTCGGGAGATGGAGACTATAAGATGTTAGTAGATTTTTTAATTGAAGAAAATAGATTTAAGAAAATTTTGTTTCCAAATAAAGAATTTGCTTCTTCTTTATATAAAAAAATTACAAGAGTTTATTTTGATTATTTGATTAACATTAAACATCTAATAGAGAAAAAATAAAAAAGGGGACCCTTTTGGGGGACCCTTTTGTCTTGATATTTATTTTATATCATAGGGTGTTGGAAATGTCAATATTTGCTGGGTGACTAACGGGATTTGAACCCGTACTTAAGGCTCCACAGGCCCACGTGCTGCCATTACACCATAGCCACCATTTTGGTGTCCCCGGTGCGAATCGAACGCACAACCTACAGATTAGAAGTCTGTCGCTCTGTCCGATTGAGCTACGGGGACAAGTATATATATTAATACCAAAAAAGGGCCAAAAAAGCAACAGCAATCCTTTGACTCTGCCCAAGAAAAATGATATATATTTCTAATGCCGGGGCATAGTGAAACGGCTATCACGAGTCCTTTGGGAGGATTTATTCTGAGTTCGAATCTCAGTGCCCCGACTGGGGTCTGTAAGCGGGTGTAGCTCAATGGCAGAGTATCGGCCTTCCAAGCCGTTTATGAGGGTTCGATTCCCTTCACCCGCTCCATGAAAAAGGTGGCAATCATCGGCGGAGGCATTATCGGTCTGCATGTCGCTTTGAAGCTCAAGGAAAAAGGTTTTGACGTTTTTCTTTTTGATAAAAAAAATGAAAAGGATTTGGGCCTTAAGCCCTGCTCAACTCTGGTTTCGGAAAGAATAAGGCAATTCGTTTCCGTTCCCGACGATTGCGTGGAAAACACTATTGACGGTTGTAGGATTAATTTTCCCAAGAAGACAATAGAGCTTGATTTCAATCCCAGGCATCTGGTTCTGAACAGGGATAAGCTCGTTAAAAGTCAATTGTCCTTATTGAAAGAAAAAGGAGTTAATGTTTTTTTGGGAGAAGAGATAAAAGAGACTCCTTCCCAGTATGACTATGTCGTCGGTTGCGACGGCCCGATATCAATAATGCGAAGAAAGCTTGGACTGAAAGAGCCGAAGCTGAAGATAGGAATGCAGGTTTTCATGGAAAAGCAGGGTAAGTCGTCTTTTACAGATGTTTTTCCGGTCAAGTCGGGTTTTTTATGGCAGATTCCCCGGGGCGATTTCGTTGAATACGGCATTTTGACTTCTTCTTTAAGGCCCAAAGAAATATTTCTTGATTTTTTGAAAAAACAAAAAATCGAAGAGAAAAACATGGTTTCCGCCCTGGTTCCTTTTTCCGGAGCCGGAATGATATTTTCCAAAGACAAAAGAGTCGCTCTTTGCGGAGACGCCATGGGACTGACCAAGCCTTGGAGCGGGGGAGGGATAATCTGGAGCCTTTACGCGGCCGATATGCTGGTTAATAATTTTCCCGATTTTGAAAAATACGAGAAAGAAGCCAGAAGATTCTTTGAACGCAAAATACTTAAAGGAATGATTGCCGATAAACTGGTTAATTTTGCCGGCTTTTATTTTCCTTTTCTCCTGCCGAAGAAAATCAATTACGACAACGACTTTCCCGACTTCATCAAATCTTTTGTTGATTTAATCGGGAAAAAGTGATAACCTGAGGTATTACATTAAACTAAAGGAGAGGTGCCTGAGCGGCTTAAAGGGATGGTTTCGAAAACCATTGTGGAGAAATTCACCGTGAGTTCGAATCTCACCCTCTCCGCTCCAGAAAAATGTTTTTATTCAAGAATAAAAAGAAAAGACCGGAAATCAAGAATTTTGACCAAGCCGCGGGACATATTAAACGGCTGGAGGAGAAAATAGAGTGGTTGGAGGAGGAATTCAAGAAAGAACAGGAGAAAAACCTGGCGGCTTTTAAGAAGGCCGGACTGATAAGGTACAATCCTTTCAGGGAAAAAGGGGGAGACCAGAGTTTTTCTTTGGCTCTGCTGGACGAAAGCGACAAGGGCTTTGTTTTGACCGCCATTCACACTCACGAGGGAGTAAGGGTTTTCGCCAAGCCCGTAATCAAGGGCGAATCGCAGTATCAATTGTCGGGCGAAGAAAAAGAAGCGCTTAAAAAAGCCAAAGACGATCATGGAAGAAAATGAAAAAAAATTAACAGTCCGTCCGCCGGTAGTTGTGATTTTGGGACACATTGACCACGGCAAGACGTCCTTGCTTACGGCCATTAAAGATTTTCGGGTTCTGGAAAAGGAGTCGGGAGGAATCACCCAGCACGTCGGCGCTTACGAGATAGAGTATAACGGGAGAAAGCTCACTTTTTTGGATACGCCCGGCCACGAATCTTTTTCCGCCATAAGGTCAAGGGGGTCCCAGGTGGCCGATATCGCCGTCTTGGTTATTGACGCGGCCGAAGGAGTAAAAAAGCAGACCAAGGAGGCCATCAACCACATTAAAGAAGCGGGAATCGCTCTGATAGTGGCTCTGAATAAGATGGACAAGCCGGAAGCGAATCCGGAAATGGTTAAAGGGCAGCTGAACAACGAAGGCATTGTTGTGGAATCATCGGGAGGAGATGTCCCCAGCATTGAAATATCCGCCAAAACTGGCAAAGGAGTAGCCGACCTTTTGGGCCTGATTCAATTGGTGGCGGAAATGAAAGAATTAAAAACAGACCTTTCCTTGAATCCCGAGGGCGTTATTATCGAGTCGTACATGGACAACCAAAAGGGACCCACCTCCACGGCCATTTTATCCCAGGGCATATTAAAAAAGGGAGACGTTGTCGGAACAAGCTCGGCTTTGGGCAAGGTGCGTTCTTTGAAAGATTTCCAGGGAAAAGAACTGGAGCAGGCTTATCCTTCCCAGCCCATCGTTCTGGTCGGTTTTGACAGGGTGCCGGCCGTCGGGGAGAAATTTCTGTCTTTTAAAACAATGGAAGAGGCCAAGGCGAACATCAGGGGCGTTTCCAAAAACGCGGCTCCGGAGCCGTCCGAAGGCGAAGACGAAGACAAGCCGGTATTGAATATAGTTCTTAAAACGGATGCCGTCGGTTCTCTGGAGGCGATTGAGGAGTTTTTTAAAACCGTTCCCCAGGAAGAAGTTTCTTTAAAGGTGATAAAATCCGAAGCGGGCAACGTGAACGAGAACGACGTGAAGCTGGCCAAAAGCACCAAAAGCGTCATTTTCGCTTTTAGGGTCAAGAAAGACAATATTGCCGAAGGCTTGATTGAGAGGGATAAAATTAAATATTTCGATTTTGACTTGATTTACGGCTTGGCTCAGAAAACAAAAGAGCTGATGGAAAGAAAAGTCAAAAAAGAAAAGGTCAGGGTTGATGTCGGTAAAATGGAGGTATCGGTGATTTTCAGGACGGAAAAAAACAGGCAGATTGTGGGCGGATTGGTTACCGAAGGCCTGGTCGAGAGAACTGCGACCTTGGAGATAACAAGAGGAGGAGAGAGAATAGGGGAGGGGAAGATTATTGAGATTCAGGCCAATAAGAAAAACTTTGAATCAATCAAGAGCGGTAAAGAATGCGCCATCCTTTATCAGGGACAGGAAAGGATAAAAGAGGGCGATGAGTTGGTATTTTTCAAATATGTGGAAGATTGAAAAAGTCAACGCTTTTATTAAAAAAGAACTAGGGAGCATCATTCTCAAGGAATTGGACATTTTCCCCGGGATTTTACTTACCATCACCAGAGTTGAGTGCTCGTCCAATTTAATTGAAGCCAAGGTTTTTGTTTCGGTCATTCCCGACGATAAGACGGACGAGGTTTTCAGTCTTCTTCAAAGAAACATATTTTTCCTTCAGCAAAAGCTGAACAAGAAATTAAGAATCAGGCCGGTGCCGAAAATCAGGTTTTTAAAAGAAAGCCAGACAGCCCGGGCCTCCAACGTAGAAAAGCTCTTAAAAGACATTGGAAAAAATTAAAAAAATGTGTTAAGCTTTTTAAGTATTGGCGTGGTGGCCAAGTAGTAAGGCGAGAGTCTGCAAAACTCTTATACGCGGGTGCAATTCCCGCCCACGCCTCCACGCCTCGGTGATGAAACCGGTAAACATACAGCACTTAAAATGCTGCGGGCAAAACCCTTGTGGGTTCGACTCCCACCCGAGGCACATTAAAAAACCGAGGGGCTTTCCCTCGGTTTTAGCTTTCCAGGACTTCGATGTAGGTTCTGAACGAACCGAATTTGACGGCTTGTTCTTTGCTCGGGAACCAGATGTCAACATGGTAATATCCTTTTTTGGCGTTCATTCTGTCTTCAACCACAAAAACCTTGTTTCCATACAGTTCCGGTATCCTGATTTCCGTTCCGAAAGGAAGGAGGTTGTTGGCCACAATGCCTTCTTTTACTTCCGAACCGTTGGCTGTGATAAAAGGAGTGCTGTCGGTTTCATAGGGACAGGAAGAATAGGCGGTAATGACCACTTTGATTCTTTTCGCGGCTTCTTTTTGGGGAGCTTTGACCACCAGGCTGTTTTCCGGGGAAATAAAGGATTTTTCAAGACCAGCAAATTCCTGGCCATAGGTTGCCTGGCTTTGGGTGCTGAAAGCGATAAGACCGGCCGTAAAAACAGCCAATCCAATGAAGAAAACTATGTAATTGTAGGTCTTTTTCATATTAAAAACCCCTTTACAGAGGTTGCTTGTATTTTATACCAAAACACCTTTTTTGTCAAAGGGTTTTTCCCCAAGACAAAAACCTTGCCTTATTTGTTTTTTTGTGATATATATTGGCATATGCAAGCCGAATTAATGCAGAAACTTAATGACGCTGTTCAGACCCTGAGAGAGGGCGACCTTGTCGACGCCAAGGTTTTGGCCGTGGAAAACAACACCCTTTATTTGGATGTCGGCCCCCGGAAAACAGGCATTGTTTACGGCGCTGAATACCAGAACGCCAAGAATGTTTTGAAAAACATCAAGAACGGGGACATTGTTTCCGTAAAAGTGGTCAGCGCGGAAAACGACGAAGGATTTGTTGAATTGTCTTTAAGGGAAGCGGAAAAAGATATGGCCTGGAAGCTGGTCAAGGAAAAGAAAAGCGAAGACAATCCTTTTACCGTAAAAGTTTCCAAAGTGAATAAGGGCGGGCTCTTGACCGAAGTTTCCGGAATCTCCGCTTTTTTGCCGACCTCCCAGCTGTCTCCTGAAAAATATCCCAAAGTTCCCGAAGGAGACAAAACAAAGATATTAAGGAAACTGCAGTCGTTCATCGGCATGGAAATCAAGGTCAAGATTCTTGATTTCGACGAGAAGGCGAACCAGATTATTTTAACCGAAGAATCGAAAGAAAACGAACAAATTAAAAAGACCCTGCAATCTTTGAAGGTGGGGGATAAGGTGGAGGGAAAGATTTCGGGCATAGTCAATTTCGGAGCTTTCATTAAATTCGCCTTGCCCGGGAAATCCCTTGAGGAAGCAGCCGAAGAAGAGCTTTTGGAGGGCCTGATTCATATTTCCGAGCTGGACTGGCAGTTGATAGAAGACCCGTCTCAAATCGTTCAGGTGGGGGATAAGGTAAAAACCGAGATTATCGACATTTCTCAGGGAAGAGTTTCTTTGTCCTTAAAGGCCTTGAAGAAAGATCCTTGGCAGGAGTTGAGCTTAAAACAAGGAGATGACATAAGGGGAACGGTGGTCAGGTTTAATCCTTTCGGCGCTTTTGTCCAATTGAAAAGAGAAGCCGATGAAGACGACCAAACCAAAATTCAAGGACTGATTCATATTTCCGAATTTGGCACCGAGGCCAAAATGAAGGAAAAACTGGAAGCAGGCAAAGACTACGACTTTCAAATTCTAAGCTTTCAGCCGCAAAGACACTGGATGTCTTTGAGATTAAAATAATATTATAAACTACATGCCCAGTCCCCTAAAAGGTCTTTTAAAAAATATCTTTTTTGTCGTTATTGTTTTTCTGCTGTTGGCAGCGGTATTTGACCTGCTTAACGTTCCGGTTCAGGAAACAAAGGAAGTTTCCATCACCCAGTTGGTTCAGGACATCAACAGCGGCAAGATTAAAGAGATAAAGGTCATAGGCAACGACCTTACCGTAACCTATGACGATAACAGCGTTTTTAAAAGCAAGAAAGAGGCCGACGAAAGCGTGAGCCAGGCCTTAATCAATTTCGGAGCGGTCAAAGAAAGAATAGAGGGGGTCTCTTTTGTTTTTGAAGAGCCGAGCAGTACCGGAGACTGGCTGTGGCCTTTCTTGCTCATGGTTATTCTTCCGTTTTTGATGTTCGGTATTTTCTTTTGGTTTTTGTTTCGCCAAGCCAAGTCTGGCGCAGCTCAGAGCTTTGACTTTACCAAGGCCCGGGCAAAGCTTTTCGGGGCCGAGGGCCATCCCAAAGAAAAGATTACGTTCAATGACGTGGCCGGCTTGAAAGAGGAAAAAGAAGAATTGGAAGAAGTCGTTGATTTTCTCAAAAACCCGGAAAAATATTTGAAAATGGGGGCGCGTATTCCCAAGGGCGTGCTTTTGGTCGGTCCGGCCGGATGCGGGAAGACCTTGCTGGCCAGAGCGGTGGCCGGGGAAAGCAAGGTTCCCTTCTTTTCCGTGGCGGGTTCTTCTTTCGTGGAAATGTTCGTGGGCGTCGGTTCGGGAAGGGTGAGAAGTTTGTTCGCCGCGGCCAAGAGAAATCAGCCCTGTCTGGTTTTTATTGACGAGCTTGACAGCATCGGTAAGGCGAGGGGGCCGGCCATTACCGGCGGACACGAGGAAAGAGAACAGACCCTGAACCAGTTGTTGACGGAAATGGACGGTTTTGAGCAGAACGACAAAATTATCGTTTTGGCCGCCACCAACCGGCCCGATGTTTTGGACTCGGCTCTTTTGAGGCCGGGCCGGTTTGACAGGAAAGTGGTAATTCATTTGCCCGACATTCAGGAAAGGGAAGATATTTTAAAAATTCATTCCCGGCGCAAGATTTTGTCTTCCGACATTAAATTGAGAGAAGTGGCGGAAAGAACGCCCGGTTTTTCCGGCGCCGACTTGGCCAATGTTTTCAACGAGGCCGCTCTTCTGGCCGCCAAGAAAAACGCCAAAAACATAGTTCAACAAAACCTTTTGGATTCGATTGAGAAGGTTTTGCTTGGTCCGGAGAGAAAGAGCCACGTCATGACAAAAAAAGAAAAGAATATCACGGCTTATCACGAAGCGGGCCATGCTTTGGTAGCTGCTTTTACGCCCAATGCCGAACCGGTAAGAAAGATTTCCATTATTTCCCGGGGCCTGGCCGCCGGCTACACCTTGAAAGTTCCCAAAGAAGACAGGTTCTTGAGGACCAGGTCTGAATTTGAAGCGGAATTGGCGGTTCTGTTGGCCGGTTACGTGTCGGAGAAAACCAAGTTCCGCGATACCACCACCGGAGCGTCGGACGATTTGGCCAAAGCGTCCCAGCTGGCCAGAAGCATTGTCAAGACCTACGGCATGTCTTCAATGGGGCCGATTGTCTTCGGCGAAAAAGAAAAGGATATGTTCTGGGGCAATGAACTTGGCGAAAGCAGGAATTATTCCGACGAAGTGGCTTTGGAGATTGACAACGAAGTGAAGAAGCTGATAAACAGGGCAGAGAAGGAGGCGGGCAGGGTGATAAAACAGAAAAAGCGCATTTTGGACAAACTGGCCAAAACCCTGATGGAAAAAGAAACAATTGAAAAAGAGGAATTTGAAAAAATAGTCAAGGCCAAAAGGAAGAAATAGG
>JAQUOX010000009.1:6479-8884 GCA_028716905.1 Minisyncoccota bacterium | reverse complement strand
GAGTAAGGGCATTAGGCCCCCTGGAAGTCTTGTTGCGCTGTTGGGAATGGGTGCCGTCGCCTTTTTGGTGGTGAGAAAACATTAACGGATGCAGATTGCTATCCGTTTTTATTATTGACTAAATCGCTTAAATCCCATAGAATAAAATATGGGCAGGCAAAGCCCTTTTGAAAATTAAAAGGGCGTATAGCTCAGTTGGTTAGAGCGTTACGTTGACATCGTAAAGGCCTCCTGTTCGAATCAGGATACGCCCACATAATAAAGATAATTAAGCAAACATGGAAGAAGAAGCAAAGACAGAAGAAAAGACCGAAATTTCCGAGCAGGAACCTGTTTTGAAAAAAGGAATCAGGGAGTCCTTTTTGAAGCAAGACCTCCCCGAGATAAAGCAGGGAGACACGGTCAAGGTTTATCAAAAGATTAAAGAAAAGAACAAGGAAAGGATTCAGGCGTTTGAGGGCCAGGTTTTGGCCGTAAAGCACGGCAAAGGCATAAACGCCACGATTACCGTAAGAAAAGTGATAGGGGGAGTCGGCGTGGAGAAAATCTTTCCCGTCCATGCGCCTTCGGTTACCAAGATAGAAGTTTTGAAAAGAACGAAGACGAGGAGAGCCAAGCTCTATTATCTGAGAAAGGCCAAGGGCAGAAAAGCAAAATTGAAAATAGAAGAAACGGAGAAAGAGGGCGAGTGATGGAATCGGCAGACATCTATGCTTGAGGGGCATAGGGGATTATTCCCGTGGGAGTTCAAGTCTCCCCTCGCCCACAAGTTCCGGGGCGATTAGCTCAGCTGGAAGAGCGCATCGTTTACACCGATGAGGCCGTAGGTTCGAGCCCTACATCGCCCACCGCTTGAAAAAATAGCGATAAATTTGATATAATTTTGCCGAGGTAGCCAAGTCGGTCACGGCGAATGTCTGAAAAACATTAGATTCCGGTTCGATTCCGGACCTCGGCACAAGATGCGGGCGTCGTATAACGGCCATTATGCAACCTTGCCAAGGTTGAGACGGCAGTTCGATTCTGCTCGCCCGCTCCAAGAATAATTGTTAATATAAATTATGAAAATCAGCTGGTGCGGAGAAACTTGTTTTCAAATCACGACTTCTTCCGACGATAAAGAAGGGGTTTCCATAGCCATTGACGAGAAAGAGGGGAAGAAGTCCAAAGCCGACATTATTTTAAAGACCCACGAATTCAATTCCATGCCCCAGAAAAAAGACGGGCAGTTTTTCATTTCCTCATGGGGCGAATACGAATCCAAAGGGGTTTTTATCCAGGGCGTGCCTTCTTTGAGAATAAACAAGGAGAAAAACATAATTTTTTTGATTGAAGCCGAGGGAGTCAGGGTTTGCCACCTCGGTTTTTTCGGAGAGCAAGACATCAACGAAGAGCAATCGGAAGCCATCGGCCGAGTGGATATACTTTTAGTCCCTATTGACGGAGACAAGACCATCAACTTCAAAGAAGCGGAGAGGATTATCGCCGAACTGGAGCCGAAGATGGTGATACCCATGGCTTACAATCCCAAAAAGAAAGACACGCTTAACGCTTTTTTAAGGGCCATGGGAGAAAAAGAAATAGCTTCCCAGGAAAAATTGAGCGTTAATAAGAAGAGCTTTTCTTCCGAAAGCGAAAAAGCGGAAATAATAATTTTAGAGGAAAAATAATTCAATGGCCAAAGAGGAGAAAACAATTCAAGACATAGGAAAGGTTGAACCGGTGGAAATTTCCCAAGAAATGAAGGAAAGCTATCTTGACTATGCGATGTCGGTTATTGTGTCCAGGGCCTTGCCTGATGTGCGGGACGGATTAAAGCCGGTCCAGAGAAGGATTCTTTACGCCATGTATGAAATGGGCGTCAGGTCCGACACCAAATTCAGGAAATCAGCCGCTGTCACCGGTGAAGTGCTTGGAAAGTTCCATCCTCACGGCGATAGTTCCGTTTACGGCGCTTTGGTCAGAATGGCCCAGGATTTTTCTTTAAGATACACCCTGGTCAAGGGTCAAGGGAATTTCGGTTCTGTCGACGGCGACCCGCCGGCCGCCCAGAGATACACGGAATGCAAGTTGTCAAAAATAGGAGAGGAGCTGCTTAAGGATATTGAGAAAAATACGGTTGATTTCGCCGATAATTACGATGCCACAAGAAAAGAACCGACGGTTCTTCCTTCACCCGTGCCCAATTTGCTCTTGAACGGTTCAACCGGCATTGCCGTGGGCATGGCCACCAATATCCCGCCCCACAATTTGAAAGAGGTCTGCGAGGCCTTGATTCATCTGATTGACAATCCCAAAGCGGAAACCGAGGACTTGCTGGATTTCATCAAAGGACCCGATTTTCCCACCCGGGGCATTATTTTCAACGAAAAAGAAATCGTTTCCGCTTATTCCCAGGGCAAGGG
>JAQUOX010000009.1:0-6379 GCA_028716905.1 Minisyncoccota bacterium | reverse complement strand
AAAATCTTGGGGAGCAAGGCGGAGCAGAAAAAAGTTCTTAAAAAAGAGCTGGAAAGAGAGATTGAGGTTTTCGGGGACGAAAGAAGAACCAAAATCGTGAAGAACAGCCCCGAAGCCATATCCGAGGAAGACCTGGTTCCTTTGGAAGACACTATCGTTACTTTGACTTACGGAGGATATATCAAAAGAATCAATCCCAGCGAGTACAAAAAGCAGAACCGGGGCGGACAAGGTACGATAGGAATGAAAACATCGGAGAACGACCAGGTTTGCCACTTCATTTCCGCCAAAACCCACGATGCCGTTTTCTTTTTCACCGATTCCGGAAAAGTTTTTCAAACCAAAGCTTACGAAATTCCCGAAGGCCAGAAATCCAACAAGGGAAGGGGCTTGATGAACTTCTTGGAAATTTCTCCCCGGGACAAGATTCTGTCCGTTTTGCCCATTAACAAAGAAGATGCCAAGGGAGGGGCTAAATACTTGATTATGGCCACGAAAAATGGCATAATCAAGAAAACCCAGTTAAAGGATTTTGAAAACGTGAGAAGGAACGGCTTGATTGCTATTAACCTGAAGAAGGATGACCTTTTGTGCAGCGTCAGGAAAGGAGGGGACGGCGACGAGATAATTATGGCCACCAAGCACGGCCAGTCAATCCGCTTTTCCGAAAAAGAGGCCAGGGCCATGGGAAGGACGGCCGCGGGAATCAAGGGTATCCGGCTGAGAAAAGGAGACGAGGTCATCGGCATGGAAGTGGTGAAAAAGGAAAAGTTGAAAGAAAAGGAATATCTTTTGGTTTTGACCGAAAACGGATTCGGCAAAAGAACGGTGCTTTCGGAATACAAGAAGCAAGGAAGAGGAGGAACCGGAGTCAAGACAGCCAAGATTACCTCCAAGACAGGGGAATTGGCGAAAATTGAAATCATTGAAAACCAGGAAGACCTAATCGTCATATCCAAAAAAGGACAGGTCATCAGAACCAAATTATCCAGCGTTCCCAAGTTGGGCAGGGACACCCAGGGGGTCAGGATAATGAGAATGAAAGAGGGAGACAAAGTCGTGGCCGCCACTTGCCTTTTGGAGCAAGCCAGTCAATAATATATTAAATATGGCTGATGAATTTCTAAATCCCCAAAAGATACTGGAAACAATTCCCTTAAGAGAGAACATGGTTGCCTGTGATTTGGGCAGCGGCTCCGGCGGCTGGACCGTTCCTTTGGCCAGGATATTGAAAACCGGCGTGGTTTACGCCGTGGACATTTTGGAGCAAGCCGTCTCGGCTCTTAACGCCAGGATTTTGAGAGAAAAAATTTTCAACATCAAGCCCATATTGTCAGACGTTGAAAAAGGTGTTAAAATTACCGGTAGCACCGTTGATTTTGTTTTATTGAGCAACATTCTTTTTGAATCGGACGACAAGGAGGCTATTTTGAAAGAAACGAAAAGATTGTTGAGGCCGGAGGGGATTGCTTTGATTGTCGACTGGAAAGAAGACAGTCCGATTGGAGTAAGGGGGAAAAGAGTTTCTTTCGACGAGGTCAGGTCTTTGGTGAACAGTTTGGAATTTAAGGTTGAAAAAGAGTTTGACGCCGGAAAATTCCATTGGGCGATGTTAATCAAGAAAATATGAAAAAATCCATTTTATTATTTTTAATCCTTTTCCTTTTTTGCTTCGGTTTCGCTTTGGCTCAGGAGGAAACATTGATTCCCAACCCCATTCCCCACCAGAACTTTGAAGAACTGGTTAACGCCGTTCTTGACTGGATATTGAATATTGCTTTGGTTTTGATGCCGCTTTTGCTGGTCTGGGGAGGCGTTACTTTCATTACCGCATCCGGCGATCCCACCAAGGTGAAGCAGGCCCAAAACATCATCCTTTATACCGTTATCGGTTTTGCCGTGGTCCTTTTATCCAAAAGCTTGATAGGGGTTTTGCAGAGCTTGATTGTCAGCCCTTCGGATTAGTGGTAGAATATATACAAATAAAGATAAATAAAAAATATGGGGAAAATCAAACAAATTTTAATAATATCTTTGCTTTTTATTCTTCCTTTGACCTTCGCTCTGGCTCAGTATGACGATGCCGTGACAGAGACGATTAAAAACATCACCAATTACATTTCCTTTCTTGCCGGCCTTTTGGCTGTGTTATTCGTGGTTGTCGGCGGAGTAATGTTTACCACTGCCGGAGGCAACGAGAATCAAGTGGGTACGGCCAAGAAAATGATTACTTATGCAGCCGTTGGTTTGGCCGTGGTTCTGGTGGCCCAGGGCATAACCAGCATTGTCAGAAGCTTGGTTTCAATATCTTCTTAAATAATCAAAGGTCGTTAGCCAATTAATAATCAAAGCTCATATAATAATTTTTAAAATAATAATCATGAATAAAAAAACTTTACTTATAGCTCTTGCACTTTTGGCCGTAGTCGCTCTTCCTGTTTTCGCTCAAACCCCGGCCGAACTTAACGGCTGCTATATCAAGCACAATGTCGGCGTTACGGGATGTCCCACCAGCGGTTTTTGCGACTATTCCACCACCAACAGCCCGTGCGGAATGTGCTGCTTATTGAACAGCATCTACACCATCACTGACTGGGTTTTCATTTTCTTGATGGCTGTTTCTGCTTTGATGATTGTTATGGGCGCCATTAAATACACCACTGCCGGCGGCAATCCCGACAACGTTAAAGAAGGAAGGAATTACATCATGTACGCCGCAATCGGTATCGCCATTGCTTTGTTCGCCAGAGCCATTCCGTCAATCGTAAAATTGATGATGGGCGTTCAGCAGTAAGACATTTTGACATCCGTCCGTTTTTGATATATCTTTATCAAAGGGCGGATGTTTTCTTTTGCCGAGGTGGCGGAACTGGCAGACGCGTATGCCTTAGGAGCATATGTCTTCGGATGTGAGGGTTCGACTCCCTCCCTCGGCACTATTAAAAAACCGGGCTTTGAGTCCCGGCTTTTTTAATCTTCCACTTCAATTTTTTTGTTTTTGGCCCGCTCTATTTTCGGCATCCTTATCACCAGAATGCCGTCTTTGACTTTGGCCTCTATCCTGCTGGTGTCTATTTCCCTGGGCAGTATTATTTCCCGGGAAAAGGGGCCGTAGTAGCATTCTTGGGAAAAATATTTTTTGTTTTCGTCTTTGACCGGGTTTTCTCTTTCCCCCCTGATAATCAGGATGTCGTTTTCCAGAGAAATTTCTATGCGGTTGTTTTTTATCCCGCCCACGGCCGATTGGACCACCAGCTCCTTGTCCGTCTCATAAACGTCAATAACCAGCTGGCCGTCAGCGACGTTCCAGTCCTTGGCGTGTTCCGTAATGTCGGCCGTTCCTATTTTTATATTTTCTTCTTTCTTCTTTTTTTTGAATAAAGCCATGTTATATTTTACAAATACCTTTAATCTTTTTTATTTCTCTTAAAAGGATGGAAACGAAAACGGCGAGCAGAAAGACGATGAGCAGGGGATAAAGGCCTTCAATCAGCGACGCTTGGTTCATTATACCCAATTCTATGTAAAAATTAAAGAGCCCGTGAAAGGCTATGGCCAGAAGAAACCCCAAAGAGATGATAAGCCAGCGTTTTCTCAAGAAGTAAAAAGAGATGGCCAGAAAACAGCCGATCAGCCCCGAGCACAGGGCATGAAGGAAGGTGGCTCCGACAAATCTGACCAAGGCCAGGGCAAAGGGATTGGCTGTAATTTCAAGGGCCTGGCTACTGAAGATAAGGAGGTTTTCCGCGGTGGCGAATCCCAAGGCGGAGATTATCATGTATAGAGGGATATCAATCGGCTCGTCAATGCAGGAGTGTTTCAGGATAAAATATCTGACCACCAGGTATTTAAAGAATTCTTCCAAAAGGGCGATGACGAACAGATATTTGACTAAAAAGTAAGAGATGGCGCCCAGACTGAGCGCTTCCAGATGTTTAAGAAAAACGATTTCAATGAAAGCCGTGGGAATGGTGACAATCAGGCCGTAGGTGAATATTTTCAGAACCTGCATTTTCGGTTCGGGCAGATTGTCTTTTCTCAGGAAATAGAAAAGCCAGATGATTCCGGGAAGCACGGCAAGCAGGAAATAAAAAATGATGTTGTTATACTCCATTGACCCTTAAATTGGCGTTAACTTTTAACTTGTTCCATTCTACCTCTTTTTGGGAAGAAGATAAAGCGGCCGTCAGGGCAATCATGGCCGCGTTGTCGGTTGAGAATTTCGGCTCGGGGAAAAAGCAGGTCAGATTCCTTTTTTCGCATTCTTGCTTAAAATCTTTTCTTAATTTTTTGTTGGCCGAAACTCCTCCACCAACCAGGACTGCTTTAGCCTTGTATTTTTCCGTTGCTCTCATTGTTTTTACCAAGAGCACCTCAATTATCGCTTCCTGAATTTCATAGGCCGTTTCCATGACGTATTTTCGGGAAACGTTTTTTCTTTTTTTAAAATCGTAAAGAACAGCGGTTTTCAGACCGGAAAAGCTGAAGTCAAAGTTTTTTTCGCGTATCATGGGTCGGGGCAGTTCAATGTCAAAAGTTTTTTCTTTGAACTTTTCCGCGTATTTGGATATTTCCGGGCCGCCGGGATATTCCAGCCCCAAGATTCTGGCTGTTTTGTCAAAACATTCTCCGGCTGCGTCATCCCTGGTTTCTCCGATCAATTTGTATTTTCCGACATCTTTGACCAAAAACATCTGGGTGTTGCCGCCGGAAACAATCAAAGCAATCATGGGCAGGGGAGCGGACTTAATGGGAAAAAGCCAATTGGAAAGAATATGCCCTTCAATATGATTGGCTTTGATTACGGGTTTTTTAAAGTAAAAAGAAAGCGCTTTGGCCAGATTGGTTCCCACCCAGAGGCAGGGCTCCAGCCCCGGCCCGACGGTTACGGCGATCTTGTCGATTCCTTTTATTTCGTAATTTTCCAGAAAGGGCTTCAGGTTTTGGAAAAGCTCGGGGTTTCTTTCCAGGATTTTTTCAACCTTTTTTATCTTTTTTTCATCCTTTGATTTTGTTTTTTTCAAAAGGCCGGCTTCTTTCAGGGCCTTGGTTAAAAGGGGAACGATATTTTTCTGGTGTTCTCTTTTGGCCAACGAAGGGAAAACCCCTCCGTATTCGGCATGGAGCTTTTCCTGGGAGGAAACAAGGCTAGAGAAAATCTTTATTCCCGGCCAGCTCTTTCTGGGGCTTGCTTTTTTGACTTCAATGACGCTGACGGCCGTGTCGTCGCAGCTGGTTTCGATTCCTAATATTTTCATGAATCCATTGTAGGGGAAAACATTGTTTTTAGCAAATGTTGCCTTTTCTTTTGTTAAAATCCGTGATATAATTCAATCATGATACCAAGCTACGTTAAGCCGTTTTTATGGTCTTACGACACGAAAGCGATAAGCCCGGAAAAAGACAAGAGAACGATTATTCTTAATGTTTTGAATTTGGGCACCAAAGAAGCGACAGACTGGCTTTTTGGGAATTATAGTTTTAAAGAGATTAAGGAAGCGATAAGGTCCACCTACAAGGGGGAATGGGGAGAAAAGTCCCTGAATTTTTGGAGAATGGTTCTTAAGGTTAATCCTAAGAAAAAGAGAAGTGTTGCATTACGAAATCTTGGATAAAAAGAGGGTTGAAATAATTCCCTTGTTCAGGCCTTTTAAAAAAGATTTTTACTTGGCCGGGGACACGGGTCTGGCTTTGCAAATCGGACACAGGGACAGCCTTGATTTTGATTTCTTTTCCCAAAAAGCTTTTGACCCCGGAAAATTGTTTTTAACCCTCAAGGATATTTTTGAAGGCTTTAAATTGATTAAAGTCCAGGAGGAAAAGGATACCCTGAGCGTTATTCTGGAAGATTCGATAAAAATAAGTTTTTTTACTTACAATTACGGTCTGGTTAAAAGGCCGATAAAAGAGGATTATTTCAATTTGGCTTCCCTTGAAGACATTGGTTGCATGAAATTGTCCGCTGTTGTTTCCCGGGCGACGAACAAAGACTACATCGACCTCTATTTATCCTTAAAAGGATTCCCTTGGCTGTTCTATTAAAAGAAGCCGGGAAGAAATTTCCGGAATTAGACCAGAACTTAATTTTAAAAAGCTTGGTTTACTTTAAAGATATAGGGAAAAATCCGATTAGATTCAGAAACAACAATAAGGTCGGTTTTTCCGAAGTAAAAAATTTTATAAAAAAAAGCGTTCTTGATTTTCTTAAGTAATTTTTCTTGACGTTTCCTGCCGGGGGGGGTATAATATGAATTAAAAGAACCATGAAAACCTT
The DNA here is from genome assembly GCA_028716905.1 of Minisyncoccota bacterium. GTDB lineage: Bacteria > Patescibacteriota > Minisyncoccia > Minisyncoccales > Minisyncoccaceae > Microsyncoccus. The sequence goes on along the minus strand of JAQUOX010000009.1, from coordinate 105 downwards.
CAAACAATCATTTACCTTAATAGAAGTATTAGTGGTCCTGGTCATCATCGGCATCCTCTCCGCCCTCATCATCGTGGGCGTGAGCAATACCACCAAAGATGCCCG
>JAQUOX010000008.1 GCA_028716905.1 Minisyncoccota bacterium | reverse complement strand
CCCAAATTCATTTCCCGTTTGACTTCGGTCAGGTCGCCGCACATTATTCTGGGGGGGCTAATCAAGAAATACGTGGCCGAAAAAGAAAAAATCGACCCGAAAAAAATCATTATCGTTTCAGTCATGCCCTGCACATCAAAGAAATACGAGATTACCAGGAAAGAACTGAACCTGGGAAGGTTGAAGCCGGTTGATTACGTCTTGACCACCCACGAGCTGGCCTGCCTTTTGAAAAGCCGTGAAATCGATTTGAACTTCGTCAAAGAAGGAAAACTCGACCATCTTTTGGGAGAACCGAGCGGGGCGGGAGTGATTTACGGCGCCAGCGGCGGAGTGACCGAGTCGGCTTTAAGAACGGCTATCAGGAAGCTGACGGGAAGGAAAAACGCCAGAATTAATTTTAAGAAAGTCAGGGGCATGGAAGAGGTTAAGGAAGCGACGGTAGACGTGGGGGGCGTGTCCCTGCGGGTAGCCGTGGTTAACGGCTTGGGCAACGCCAGGGACATTTTGGAGAAATTGAAGAAAAATCCCAAACTCTATGATTATATCGAAGTAATGGCTTGTTTCGGCGGCTGCATCGGCGGCGGGGGACAGCCCGGTTCGACCAGCAAAGAAATCAGAACCATGAGGGCCCGGGGATTGTATAAAATTGACGAGAAAAAACGGGTTCGCTTGGCCGACGACAATCCCGTGGTCAAGGAATTGTATAAAAACTTTTTAAACAACAAAAAGATTGTCCATGAGATATGCCACACCGAATATTTTCCCAAGAAAAAAGAAAAGGTTAAAATAATCAAAAACAAATCATGGAACAGATAAAATCATTCAGTATTATTAATTCGTTCTCGGCCAGGTTTTTCCTTGTCGCCGCCTTGCTTGTTTTCGCCCCTTTGCTGAAAAATCAGATGATTACCGGAACCCTGGTCAACTTTCTTCTTTTTTCCTCGGCGGTTTTGCTGGGAAGAAAGGTCGCTTTGAGCTTTTGCGTTTTCCCGAGCGTCATTTCTCTGGCTTCGGGCCTTCTTCCTTTTGTTCTGGCTCCGGTTATTCCTTTCGTTGTTTTAAGCAGCGCGATTTTGGTTTTAAGTTTTGACTTTTTGAGAAAAAAGAGCCAGTATTTCGCCGTGGTTCTTTCGTCTTTGTTAAAATTCTTGTTTTTATCAACAACGAGTTCTTTGGTCCTGGGCATGTTTAACAAGCCGGTGGCGGACAAGGTGGCGGTGATGATGAGCTATCCCCAGTTCTTCACCGCTTTGGCCGGAGGATTTTTGGCAATATTGTTTTTAGGGATAATAAATAACAAAAAAGAAATATGACTTTTGAAGAATATCAAAACCAGGCGAGAAAAACGGCTATTTATCCCGATTTGGGAAATAATTTCATTTATCCCACCTTGGGTTTGGTCGGGGAGGCCGGGGAAATCGCCGAAAAAATCAAGAAAGTTTTAAGGGACGGCAACGGCGAGATTACCGAAGAGAAGAGAAGCGAGCTGAACAAGGAATTGGGTGATGTTTTGTGGTACATCGCCAATCTTTCCATTGAGCTGGGCATTTCTCTGGAAGACATTGCCGCAAACAACTTGGAAAAACTGAAGTCGCGCCAGGAGCGCAATCAGCTCCACGGGAGCGGGGATAACAGATAACAACATAATCATGGCTTCTGAAATCAACATCATCAACGCCAGGGGGGAAAACGAGCCGTTTTCTTTGGAAAAGGTTCACCGCTCGGTTATCAAATCCGGCGGTTCCCGGCAGTTGGCCGAAAAGGTGGGCAGGGAAATCGAAACAATGATTTATCCCGGCATCAAGACGAAAGAGATTTTCAAAACAGTCAAAAGCATTCTCAAGAAAGAAAGCGTTGAAACGTCAATGCGGTTCAGCTTAAGGGACGGGATAAGGAATTTGGGGCCAGCCGGATTCGGTTTTGAGAGATACGCCAGCGAGATTTTTTCCAGCCACGGCTATGCGGTTCAAACCAACCAATGGCTTAAGGGCAAGTGCGTTGATTACGAAACCGACATTTTAATCGAGAAGGACGGCGCCCTTTTGGTAGCCGAATGCAAGTACAAGAACAGGCCGGGAGAAAAAGTCGACGTCGGGGTCTGCCTGAAGGTCTTCGCTTCTTTCTTTGACATCAAGAACGGCGGTCACCTGAAAGAGAAAGAAATCAGGCCTATGGTAATCACCAATGCCAAATTCACCAATAAGGCGAAAACTTACGGCCAATGCCAGGGCGTGGAGCTTCTGGGCTGGAATTATCCCGAAGACAACGGTTTGGAGCGCTTGATTGAAAGCAAGAACCTTTATCCGGTGACGGTTCTGTCTTCTTTTAAGGGGTATTTCATGGATGTTTTTGCGAGCGAGTGCGTCATGACCGTTAAAGATGTTTTGGAGATGGATATTGAAAAATTCTCTCAAAAAAGCAAAATAGCCGGGGCTCAGTTGAAAAAACTGAAAGCCGAAGCCGAATTATTAGTAAACAATTGAATCATGCCTCTTCGTATCGGAATCGTCGGTCTGCCCAACGTGGGCAAGTCCACTTTGTTTCAGGTCATAACTCAAAAACAGGCTGACCGGGCCAATTATCCTTTTTGCACCATAGACCCCAACATCGGCGTGGTGGCTGTTCCCGATGAGCGGGTGGATAAGCTGGCGGAATTGACCCATTCCCGGAAAAAGATTTACACCACCATTGAATTCGTGGATATCGCCGGCCTGGTTGAGGGAGCGAGCAAGGGAGAAGGCCTGGGCAACAAATTTCTGGCCAACATCAGGGAGGTTGACGCCATTCTTTACGTCCTGCGCTGTTTCAGAAACGAGAGCATCGTTAACGTCCGTTCGGAAATCAATCCTTTGAAAGACAAAGAGATACTGGACATGGAATTGATTTTAAAAGATTTGGAAACAATAGAGAAGAGATTAAGTTCTTTGGAAAGGGAGATAAAGTCGGGGGACAAAAAGGCGGCTAAAGAAGCGGAATTACTGAAAAGGATTTACGAGATTTTAAAACAGGGAAAACTTCTTTGCGATATGTCCTGGACAAAAGAGGAGGAGAAAATAATCAAAAGCTATCAGTTGCTTTCTTCCAAGACGAGGATTTATCTTTTAAACGGAAACGATGAGGAAGTTAAAGGGTTTAAAAATCTTTTTAGCGAAAACTCCATTGCCGTGGATATTCTGGGAGAATCCGACTTGACGGAATTGAGCCAGGAAGACAAAATCGCTCTGGGGGTTTATCAGGAATCAAAACTGAATGATTTAATCAAAGAGAGCTACAAAGCTCTTGATTTGATAACTTTTTTAACCACCGGTCCGGACGAGACAAGGGCCTGGACCATCAAGAGAGGAGACAAAGCGCCCCAGGCCGGGGGAGTGATTCACAGTGATTTCGAGGAGTTTTTCATCAGGGCGGAAGTCATTAATTGGAAGGAATTGATTGATGCCGGAGGATTTTCCAAGGCCAGGGAAAAAGGATTAATCAGGACGGAGGGCAAGGATTATGTCGTTCAGGACGGGGACGTGATTGAGATAAAGAGCGGGAAGTAAATTGATTAATTCCTTTAACTTTTATATAATTAAACAATGGAACAAAAATCGTTCACCTTAATTGAAATACTGGTGGTTATCGTGATAATCGGAATCATTTCCGCCTTCATCATCGTTTCCATGTCCGGGGTTTCGGATAAAGCAAGGATTGCCAAAGGGCAAGCGTTTTCCAATTCTTTAAGAAATTCCTTATTGCTTGATTTGGTTTCTGAGTGGACCTTTGATACGGGGACAACCAGCTCAGGAGAGTTAGCGACCAGTGAAGACCTTAAAGATGTTTGGGGAAGCGCGAATGGTTCGCCTTATGGATCAGCAATAACAATAAGAGATGGTTCTAACTGTGTAAAAGGAAAATGTATTGATTTAGATCCAATAGACTCATCAACTCTTAGTCGGATAGATTCTATTACAATGAGTAATAAAAATAATCTCAGTTTCACGATTTCTAGTTGGGTTTATTTTAGAGACGGAAAAAGATGGAATGGTGGTGTTTTTTCTGAAAATGCGGCTGGGCCAATTTTTTATATTAATAGTTCTTTGGGCGTTATTTTATATTATAATAATCACCCAACCTATGCTGGCCTTTCTGTCTTTTTTTCAGATTCAACCAGTCAATCTTGTAATTTATACTTTCCTAATGATATCACCAATAAGTGGACTAACGAGGTTTTGGTTGTTAAAAATAGAGAAGATGTAAAATTATACATTAATGGAGTCCCATCAACTTCAAGTTGTTCAATTTCTTCCCAAGATTTAAGGCAATCTAATGTTTGGTTGTCAAATATTGGCAATTATACCACATATTGGTTAAATGGAAGAATAGATGATATTAAAATTTTCAACGAAGCATTTAGTCAAACAAAAATAGAATCAGTTTATTTCTCAAGTTTAAATGATTTATTAATTAATAATAAAATTAATTTTTTTGATTATAATCAAAGGATTGTAGGATTAAGAGAGTTTTTAGTTGAGAAGAATTAAGCTCTTTCCCCCTTCGGATTTAAGTGATATTATTAATAATATAACAATGATTTTTAAATTATGACTCAATGCAATCAAATCTATAAATGCAACATCTGCGGCAACATCGTCGAGGTTTTGCATACAGGAGCGGGGGAGCTGGTTTGTTGCGGCCAGCCCATGGAATTGCAGGAAGAAAAAACGGTTGATGAGGGGAAAGAAAAGCACGTTCCGGTTCTGGAGAAAACCAGCAATGAATTGAAAGTAAAAGTGGGAGAAGTGCCCCATCCCATGGAAGAATCTCATTACATTGAATGGATAGAGGTTTTAAGCGACGGAAAATCCTTAAAGAAATTCCTCAAGCCCGGAGACGAGCCCGAAACGGTTTTTCTCGTTGACGATAAAAATCCCCGGGCCAGGATTTACTGCAATATCCACGGCTTGTGGAAATCAAATTAATGGGATATGATTATAAGATAATCAAAAGGTCAATTAATAATTATTAATAAAATAACAGATAAAATTATGGTTAAAGATTTTAAAGACTGGGGAGGTTGCTGCAAAACAATAGGCGTCATCGTCGCTGTTTTGCTTATTATCCTCGCCGGATATTATTTGGTTTCAATTCAGGAAAAAATTAAGCAGATTGAATATATTGGCGGAGGCATGAACACCAACGTGATTACCGTGAGCAAAAAGGGAACCGTTTACGCCACGCCCGATCTGGCTCAAATCAGTTTTTCCGTGATTACCGAGGAAGAAGAAGTGGGGGACGCCATTAAAAACAATTCCGAGAAATCAAGCGCGGTAATAGAGATATTGAAAGCCCAAGGAGTGAGCGAAACAGACATTAAAACGACCTACTTCAACGTTTATCCCTTATACGAATGGCACAAAACAGATAGCGCTGATATTTATTCAACGGGAACAAGGGTTTTGGTCGGTTATGAAGCCACCGAGACCATAGCGGTCAAGGTGAGAGACGTGGAGAAAATAGGAAGTATTATTGAGGGAGCGGTCGGCGCCGGGGCAAACGAAGTCAGTGATTTGCGATTCGTTGTTGAAAACGAAGAGGCTTTCAAGGCTCAGGCGCGGGCAAAAGCCATTGCCGAGGCCAGAGCCGAGGCTGTTCAAACCGCCCAATCTCTGGGAGTTAAACTGGGGAAAATCGTCAGTTTTACCGAAAGCAGTTATACCCCGTACTACGAGTCATATAAATCCGCCACGGCCGTGGGTATGGGCGGAGGCTCTGCCGATTCGTCAATAACTAGCGGAGAAAACAAAATAGAAGTAACGGTAAACATAGTTTTTGGAATAAGATAAATGAACTTAAAAGTGGAGCCGGAAATAATCTTTTTCGTCGTTTTTTTGCTGTTAGTCGGCCTGCTTTTGTATCTTCTTTTTTTCAATCCCAAGGCGGAAGTGCCGCAGTCGGAGATGACGGGAGACCTGGAGGCCGGAATAAGCACTGAAGACGACTTAAAAATTGAAGTTATGCAACAAGGAGAAGGCAGAGAAGTAAAAAACGGCGACAACCTGACCGTTCATTATTCGGGCTATCTGGAGGACGGGACCAAGTTTGATTCCAGTCTGGACAAGGGGGCGCCCTTTACTTTTCAAATCGGCCAGGGTCGGGTCATTCAGGGCTGGGAGAGGGGTCTTTTGGGAATGAGGGTTGGCGAGAAAAGGAAAATAACCATCCCTCCGGAGCTGGCTTACGGCAGCAGCGGAGCGGGGAATGTCATTCCTCCGAACGCCACCTTGATTTTTGAGGTGGAGCTATTGGCAATAGAATGATCAAGAAATTAAAAATTTTAGTGTTTCTTTTGGGAATGTTTTTCGCCGGTTCGGTTTTTGCTCAAACTCAAACCATTGAGCTGGATTTTTTTTATTTAACCACCTGTCCCCACTGCCATAGCGAGATGGAGTTTTTGGAGCAGATTAAACAAAAATATCCGGAGTTGAAAATAAACGAGTATCCTGTTGAAAAAAGAGAAAATCTTGACCTGATGCTCTCCAAATACAGGAAATACGACGTCCCTCAGGATGCCTGGGGCAGAGTGCCGGCCACTTTCTTTGAGAACGTATACGTTATTGGTTTTAAAGAAGGTATTACGGACGAGCAGATTGATTCCTATCTTTCCCAGATAATCGAGGAAAAGAAAGAGGTGGAAATCAATCCTTCCGCCAATTCCGGCGATATCGGCGACGTGACGACCCCGATTGACACCGAAACGAAAATCAAACTGCCGTTTGTGGGGGAAGTGGACGTTTTGCACCATTCTCCCCTTGTTTTATCGGTGCTTTTCGGTACTCTTGACGGTTTTAATCCCTGCGCCATGACAGCCCTCTGTTTTTTGCTGGCTTCTTTGGTGGCTTCGGGCGCCAGAAAAAGGGTTTTGATAATCGGCGGCGTATTTATTTTTGTTTCCGGCCTCATGTACTTTTTATTCATCGCCGCCTGGTTCAATCTCTTTTTGGCACTGGCTTACGTCAAGTTTATCACCACCCTGGTCGGAATTTTGGTTGTCTTTTTCGCTTTTATGATTTTGAAAGAATATTTTTCCGGGGTGATTTGCAAATTCTGCGAAACGGAAGCGAAAAAAGATTTCATTTCCGAAGCCCAAAAGAAACTTCTTTTGAAAATGGAAAAGATAACCAGAGCCGAGGTGCCGCTGATGTGGAGCCTTTTGGGAGTGGTTTTGATCGCCGCCGGAGTGAATTTGATAGAGCTTTTCTGCTCCATGGGCTTTCCGGCCGCCTTTACGGGAATACTGTCGGACATGGGAATAAGTAAGGCGGCTTTTTATCTTTATCTGCTGGTTTACATTTTCTTTTACATGCTGGACGATTTGATTATTTTTTTAATCGCCGTCGCCACCTTGAGAATCACCCAGTCCTCGCAAAAATATTTGAAATTGGTCAAGCTGATTTCGGGAATCTTGCTTTTAATCCTGGGCTTTATTCTTATTTTCAAGCCCGGTCTTTTAACTTTTTCTTAAACATGCTCATAAAGGTCAAAGTACAAGCCAGTGCCAAAAAGGAAGAGTTGATTAAGAAAAACGAAGACGCTTTTGAAGCGAAAGTAAGAGAAAAAGCTGAAAGGGGAATAGCCAATAAAAGAATAAGAACGATTCTGGCGGAATATTTCAAACTTCCTTTGTCAAAAATAATTTTAATCAAAGGGTCGAAAGAAAAAAATAAGATATTTGAAATCAGGATATGAAAGATTTTATTTTCTTCATAACAGGCAATCAAGCCCTTTGGGCCGCTTTTTTGGCCTGGTTTTTGGCCCAAACCGTTAAGGCCGCGGTTTTGACCATTAAACAAAAAAAATTCAGGTTCAATCTCTACGCTTTGCCCGGCGGTTTTCCTTCTTCACACAGTGCCGCCGTGTCGGCTCTGGCCTGCTCTTTGGGGCTTACTTACGGCTTCGGTTCCGGGATTTTCGCTTTTGCCGTAGTTTTCGCTTTCTTCATCATTTACGACGCGAGAGTAATCAGGGGAGCGGCCGGCAAGCAAGCCCAGTCGCTGAACAGATTGATTGAATCGTTGGATTTGGACCAGAAAGAAGATGCGGAGAAATTGAAAGAAGTTTTGGGTCACAGCGTATTCGAAATCTTTTGGGGCGTTTTAATCGGCATTGTCTCCGCTCTTGTCTTTTATGGCTAACATGGAGATGCCCGAAGATTACAAAACCGGCTTCAAGTATTTTTTGGGGGCAAAGATTGATTTGAGCAGGAAGCCCCTTATCCCCAGGCCGGAAACGGAGTATTGGGTTTCCCTGGCCTTGAAAGAAATAAAGGGAAGAGAGAATCCGGAATGCCTGGATTTATTCTCCGGTTCGGGATGCGTCGGCTTGGCGGTTTTAAAAAACATTGAAGAAGCTTTTTGCGATTTCGGAGAGAAAGAAGATTCGTTTTTGGAGCAGATTGAAATCAATTTGGAGATTAACGGCATTGCCAAAGAAAAATACAACATTATCAAGACAGATGTTTTTTCAAACATCGGAAAGCAGTACGATTTTATTCTGGCTAATCCTCCCTATGTCGCCCTAAGCAGGATTGGCGAGGTGGGGGAAGACGTAAGAGAGTACGAGCCCTCTGCCGCCCTTTTCGGCGGGGAAGACGGCCTTGACTTGATCAAAGAGTTTCTTTCCCGGGCCAAAGAATTTTTAAAGGCCAGAGGAGTGGTTTTTATGGAATTTGACGAAGAACAAAAAGAGGAAATCAAGCATTTCTTGGGAAATAATTATTCAAGGGCGGATTTTTTCCAAGACCAGTTCAATAAATATCGTTTTTTAAGATTGGAGAAATAATATGTGGGAATATATTTTATTGGGTGCTTTGCAGGGTATTTTTGAATGGATTCCCGTTTCCAGCGAAGGAGTGGTGGCTTTGTCGTCCCGTTTTTTGGCCAAGGACTTCAACAGCGTTGACCTGGCTATTTTCCTTCATTTGGGAACTCTGCTTTCCCTGCTGGTGTATTTTTACAAGGACTGGAAAGATTTGATTTTGATAAAAGACAAAGAGTTTTTCAAATTCTTTTTAATCGTTACTTTTGTTTCCGGAGGGCTCGGGTATTTTGTCTACCGGTTTTCCAGCGCCGTAATCCTGGGCTCCGGACTGCTCTTCCTTACGGGAGTCGGGCTTCTTTTAACCTCTTTCCTGCAAAAGAAAAAAATGGAACTAAAGATTGGCAAAGCGGCGTCGGGTGTTTTAGTCGGTCTGCTTCAGGGATTGTCCGCCCTGCCCGGTTTTTCCCGTTCCGGTTCAACGATTTTCGGTTTTTCTTTGACGGAAAAAGACCCGGCGCTGATACTCAAGCAATCTTACCTGGTTTCCGGTCCGATTGTCTTGGGCTCTTCCCTTTACTTGTTTTTAAAGAATCCGGCTTTGGTTTCCCAGGGTTGGATAGCTTTGTTTTTCAGTTTTTTGTTCGGCTTGCTGTCATTAAAAGTTTTATTAAACTGGGCGAAGAAAATCGACTTTTCTTTATTTACTTTGATTTTCGGTCTCCTTTGTCTGGTCGGCGCCGGGCTTTTCTGCTTATGATAAACAAGCTTAAAAGAGAATTGAGGAGAAAACAGGACAAAGAGAAGGCCAAATTTCTGGCCCGTTTTTTTAAAACAGGCAAAGGGGAATACGGAGAAGGAGAAGTTTTCTTGGGGATAAGCGTCCCGGAGCAAAGAAAAACGGCCAAGAAATTTTTCAAAGAGGCTTCTTTGAAAGATTTGAAAGAGCTTCTTCGGAGCAAAATTCACGAATTCCGGTTGACCGCCCTGATTATTCTGGTTGAGAAATACAAAAAAGCCGGAGAAAAAGAAAAAATTTTCAATTTCTATCTGGACAACACCAAAAGAATCAATAACTGGGACTTGGTTGATTTATCGGCTCCCAATATCGCGGGGGATTATCTGTTGGACAAGGACAGAAAAATTCTTTTTTCCCTGGCCAGGTCCAAAAACGTTTGGGAGAGAAGAATCGCCGTTCTTTCCACCTTCGCTTTTATCCGCAGGAATCAATTTGAGGAAGCGCTGAAATTAGCCGAGATTTTATTGATTGATAAGCACGACTTGATTCACAAGGCAACGGGCTGGATGTTGAGAGAAGTGGGGAAGAGGGACAAGAAAAGAGAAAAAGAATTTTTGGAAAGGTTTTGTTCAAAAATGCCGAGGACCATGCTCAGATACGCCATTGAAAAATTTGAAGACAAAGAAAGAGCAAAATTTTTAAGGAGTTGACATCCTCTCTGAAAATGTTATAGTCAATACGGCACCTTAATAAGGAGGAGATAGGTATGAGCCGTGGCATTATTGGTACTCTAGAGCTTGAAGAATACGTTTCTTCGGGTCAAGTCCTTTGCGCAGGATTTAGAGATGTTGAGCTTATGAAAGAAAAAAAGCAGCGCCGGTTTTCTCCGGAATTCTTGGCAGCAATCGAATCCGCTTGGCTGAGGCATCTGCAGAGTAATCCTCATGATTACAGTGGCTGCATGGGAAGCATTGTTTCATTTTCTTTGTCTGAGGATAAACTGACCATAAAGTTTCGCGAAGGAAGCTTTGCAGAATTTTACGCCACCCAGGCCCAACGGCCGGAATTTCTCGACGTAAAATCCAAATGTCTGGACAAGGAAATTTGTCTGCCCCTGTCTTTCGGAGCGGTGGCCATAACGAGGCCGAGCCCTCTTCATCCGACTGGCTGCATCGTTTTCGCCACAAGAGGGGAAACCACTTTTGACGAGGGCAGGATAACCCTTTTGCCCGGAGGATATTTCGACCCGAGCAAGGATTATATCCGAGGAGAAAAAGGAAAGATTTATTCAATCAAGGTTACCGTTCTCAGAGAGCTTTTTGAGGAACTGTGCGTATCCAGGTACGAAAGCATTCATTTTCTGGGACTGGTTTACAACAGCCAAGGGTCAAGGCAGCCGCTTTTAGCTCTTTTCTTGAATCTTCCCTTTACCGCAGAAGAACTCGAGAAAATTACGGGAAACACGAAAGAAGAAGAGGTAAAGCAAATATTCTTTGTCGATAATGACGTTTTTGCCGTCAAAGAATTCCTCAGAGGAAAGAAGCTGGCCATCCACGATGCTTGGAAACTCCTTTTGTTCTTTCAAGAAGATACTTAATCGGTATCTTTTTTTGTTTTTTTCTCTTGCCCTTGCTTAAGTGTTTGTGTTATAATCAAATAATGGATTGGTATTCTTTATTTTTAAATTTACAAGAATACGGCTATATCTCAATGGGCTTGTTTAGTTTAATTCTTTTGGCGATTTTGCTTTTTTGTTTTCTGAGAAAATCGTTTAAAAAAACGGAGAAACCCTCTTCTTTCACCTTGTTTTCAATAAGAATTTTTCCCAAGACCGAAGAAGAATTGAAGCAGTCGGGGAAACAAGAAAAGGACTGGATCGGCTTGATGGAAGATTTTTATCACGGTTTGATTTCGTCGGATTTTTTCGGCGACCTGCCCCGGGTCGTTTTGGAAATCGCCAGAGTAAAAGGAGAAATCGGATTTTACGTTTCCGTTCCCAAGGGATTTGAGGATTTTATCAAAAAGAAAGTTTATAAGCTTTTTCCCGAGGCGCAGATGGAAAAAGTCGACCATTACAATATTTTTTCCGAGAAAGAAGAAGTTGTCTGCGGTTATCTCAAAGCCAAAAAATCATCGTTCCTGCCCGTAAAAACGTATAACTCGATGAAAAACGATCCTTTGTCGGCCATTGTCGAGGCTTTGGTCCGGTTGGAAAAGGATGAAGAGGCGGTTATCCAGATAGTTTTGAAAAATGCTCCCGAGAAATGGCAGGCCAGAGCCGATATGATTGTCGAAGAAGTAGGCAGGGGCAAGAGTTTTGATTCTGCTTTGAGAAAAACCGGCCTTTTCGGATTTTTCAATCGTCAAGGCGGCGGAAGCCCGGAGATTGACGAAAATCTTCTTCAGGCGCTCAAGGAAAAAACGGGCAAGCGCAATCTTGAAGCGAACATAAGAATCGTCGTTTCCATCAGGGGCAAAAAAAGAAGCCGGAAAGTTTTTTCCAAAATCGCCAAATGTTTTAAGCAGTTTTCTTCTTCTTTTAACGGGTTTACGGTCAGAGAAACGAAAGGTTTGAAAGATTTTCTTTATCACTACGGTTTCCGCTTGTTCAATTCCGGCGAAGCCGTTGTTCTGAATACGGAAGAGCTGGCCGGCATTTTCCATTTTTCCGTTCCCGGCCTCAAGGATTTCGGAACAATCAAATCGCGGGAAGCGCTTTTGCCTAAGGGTCTTTTCTCGAAAGGCGTTCTTTTGGGATACAATCAATACCGAAAGGAAAGAACGGAAGTGAGGATGAGTAAAGAAGAGCGCAGCGGCAATTTTCTTGTTCTCGGGAAGTGGGGAACAGGAAAATCGTCTTTTTTGTCAAGCTTGATCGAGCAGGATATTTTAAACGGAGAAGGGGTGGCGGTTTTGGATGCGCAAGGAGGATTGATTGAAGATATTTTGGGAAAGATTCCCGACGAAAGGATTGAAGAGGTTATGGTTTTTGACCCGTCTTCTCCCAAAAGAGCCATCGGCTTGAATCCGCTCGAAAGCAGTTCCCGTAGAAGAAGAAGGCTTGTCGCGGACGATTTCAGCGGCCCAGAACGACACGAAGCCCTTATCCGCAACGCTTTACTGCTTTTAATGGGCGCTTCATATACTTTGACGGAACTGCCCGGAATATTTTCCGACGCCAGGTTTAGGGAGCGTCTGGTTTCAAGATGCAAAAACCCTTTGGTTAAAGAATTCTGGCGGAAACAGAAAACGGAATCTTTCGAAGAAATATCGGACAAGCTGGATTTTCTTGCTGCCGATGAAATTTTAAGGCCGGTTTTGGGGCAGAAGAAAAGCGCTTTCAATTTCAACAACATTATTCGCAAGAAAAAGATATTTTTAGCCGACTTGAGCAGGGAAAAAATCGGAGAGAGAAACAGCTTTCTTCTGGGAAAAATTATTTTGAATCAGATTAATGTGGCGGTTTCAAGCATCAAAATCCCTGATTTTTCCCTGTATCTCGACGAGGTCGATGCCGGGTTTTTGCCCGTTTCAAAACTGCGCTTTGCCATGGTCCGTCAGTCCTTGAACAGAAAGAACCTTTTAAGCGAAGCCGATATCGTCGCCTGCTTCAGGGTCGGAATGAAAGACGCCGAATTTTTGAAAAAAGAATTCGAACCGGTTTTTTCAATGCAGGATTTGATTAGCGCGGAAAACTTCAATTTTTACCTTAAGCCCAAAGCAGGGAGCGGAGCTTTTAACGTAAAGGCTTATCCGTTTTCTCCGGGCGACAAAGAAAGAGCCTGGGAAATCAAAGAGTACTGCGCCTTGACTTACGGAAGGGATAAAGAATTAATTGAAGAAGAAATTAGCGGCAGAAGTATTGTTTTGGGGGATAAATTACAGTATAATATTTAAAAATCATGGCGAAAGACCCTGATGAAACAATAAAAATGGGAGGAGGACTTAAATCAAGCGGAATCGTTGAAGGCGATTTTGAAAACTTGGAGTTCAAGGACGACTTTAAAAACAAGGTAAAACTAAGAGAAGGAGGGCTGGGCGAACCGCCTTCTTCTAAAGAAATAGAGAGATTTTTGCAGGTCAAAGAAAGATTAAGGTCGTTATTGGAGGATAAGCGCAAGCAAAAAGGATTGGTTTACCGGCTCGGTTTAAAGAAAAAGAATTCCAATATTGACCAGGAAATACGCGAGACCGGAGAGGAATATCATCAGCTCTTGACCGGCGTGAAGATGAAAACCGGTTATTCCGACGAAGAAATCAGGGAATACATAGAAGGAGGCAGGGCGAAAAAGGTTGAAATCGCCCTGGTCCGTTTCGAAAAAGAAGCCGAGGAGGCGAAAGAGCGCCTGGGTCCCGGCAAAAAGGAGCTTTACGTTTTTCTGGAAGTTTTAACCAAAGACAAAAGAGTCCAGTTTTTATTGGGATCGGCTCTGACCGGGACGGCCTTTGTCACTCCTCCTTCGGGATTCTTGGGCATACTCACCCTCGGTCTTAATCCCGAGTATTTGCCTTTTGATTTAGGTCCGGCAACGAAAGGGACCATCCGGGGAGAGGGCTTTCTCTTGAGAGATGTTTTGAGAGAGAGGCGGGAAAAGAGAATGGAAGGATTAAGAACCGTTAAAATGTCTTTCAAGGGAGCCGATGGCTTGACGGAAGCGGAAGCAGATCTTAGAAACTTTAAAATCGAGAAGGTAAAAGAAGAAAAGAAGCAGCCGGAGAAAAAATTAACCCAGGAGCAGTTGTTGGGCAAATTGGGTTTTGACAAGAAAGAGGAGGCGATTAAAAAAGAAGAGCCGGCTGTTTTAAAAGAAGTCGTCGTTAAGGAAGTTGAGAAACCGATTTTGCCCAAAGAAATTGAAGAGCCGGTTGTTGAAGAAGTTCAGGCGCCTGCCGTCAAAGAAGAGGAAGTCGTCGTTAAGGAAGTTGAGAAACCGATTTTGCCCAAAGAAATTGAAGAGCCGGTTGTTGAAGAAGTTCCCGAAAAAGAAGTTTCCGTCAAAAAGATTAAAGTGCCGGCCGTTGAAGAAGAAATTTCTTCCGAGCTGTCTCTTTCCCAGATGCAAGAATTGGTGGAGGAATTATTAACCGGCAAGCCGCCGAGAAAAGAGAAAGATAAAAACAAATAATATGGCGAGAAAAGAAAAAATAATAATTCAATGCAAAGATTTAGTCGAAGAACTGAGTTTGGAGTATTTGTCTTTGGATAAACAGGAAGAATTGCTGATTAAAATGAGCGAGATTGTCTATAGCCGGGTTCTGGAGAGGGTTTTGGAAAGATTGACCGAAGAGGATGCGCTAAAATTGACCCAGCTGATGAAAGAAGAAAGAGCCGGGGAGGTGAACGAATTGCTGTTGGAAAGACTTTTTGATTTCGACAAGATTTTAAGGCGGGAATTGCTGGATTTTGAGCAGGAGATAATCCAGGCGGTGAGATAACAAAAACAAACTTGATTTTATTCCTCATTTAAGTCATGCTTAAGGCGTGTATGGATTTATCTAAGCTAAACAAAGAGCAGAAAGAAGCAATAACTTTCGGCAACGGTCCTCTTTTGGTTGTGGCCGGTGCGGGTACCGGGAAAACCACGGTTTTAACCAATCGTATCGCTTACCTGATTCAGGAAAAGGGCGTAAAACCGGAAGAGATTCTGGCCACCACCTTTACCGAAAAAGCGGCGCGGGAGATGGAGGAAAGAGTGGAGTCCCTTTTGCCTTTCGGCTACTATGATTTTTGGATTTCGACTTTTCATTCCTTCTGCGACCGGATATTAAGAAATTACGGCTTAACCATCGGCCTGCCCACCAATTACAAGCTTTTGGATAAGCCGGCCGGATGGATTTTAATCAAAAGAAACTTTGATAAATTTCATTTTTTAAGGCATTACCGTCCTTTGGGCAACCCGACCAAGTTCATTCACGCTCTGCTTGACCATTTTTCGGAATGCAAAAACGAAGGGATTTATCCCGAGGATTATCTGGAATACGCCGATTCCCTGAAGACCAATCTGGACGACATTCCCGGCTCGGAAGAATACGAAAGGACGAAAGAGATAGCCGAGGCTTATCACGCTTATCAGAAATTATTGCTGGACAACAGCTCCCTGGACTTCGGCGACCTCATCAACTACACCCTGAAAATGTTTGACAAAAGAAAAGACCTGCTGGAAAAGTTCAGAAACCAGTTCCGGTATGTTTTAATCGACGAATTTCAGGACACCAACTGGGTGGAATACGAACTGATGCAGAAGCTGGCTTTTCCCAAAAACAACATCAACGTCTTGCTGGACGACGACCAGAGTATTTTTTCTTTTTGCGGAACGTCGTTCAACAACGTTTTAAGGTTCAAGAAGGACTATCCTTCGGCCAAAGAAGTCGTCTTGACCGAAAATTACAGGTCTTCCCAGAATATCCTGGATTTGGCTTATCATTTTATTCAGCATAATAATCCCAATCGTCTGGAGTATCAGCTGAACGAGATTAAAGAATTGAGGGATGAGGCGGAGAAGAAGGGGATTGACCTGAAAAGCTTCGTCAAAATAGACAAAAGGTTGAAAAGCAGCGACAAAAAGAAAGGAATTGTCGAACTTTTGTCTTTCGAATCCCAGGACGAGGAAATCACCGGAGTGATTAACAAAATATGGGAGGTTAAGGAAATCGACCCTAAGGCCACATTTTCCGATTTCGCCATTTTGACCCGGACCAACGAATCGGCCAACAATTTCAGCCGAGCCCTGGAAAGAGCGGGCATTCCTTACCAGTTTCTGTCTTCCCGGGGGCTGTACAGCAACCCTCTGGTTTTGGACCTGATTTCCTATTTCAAAGTCCTTCTCAATTTTTACGATTCCCCGAGTTTTTACAGGGTTTTGAGAATGATTCCCTTCAATTTTTCTCCGGAGGAAGTTTCCCAAATCGCGCATTTTTCCGATAAGAAAGGAATCAGCCTGTTCGAGGCGATTGAAAATCATTATCTCTTGAACAAGTTCACCGCCGAAACCAGGGAAAAGATAAGGAGAATTTCCGAGCTCTTAAAAAAACATTATCAGTTGTCAAAAGATAAGGCCGTGGGCGAGGTTTTCATTCATGTTATCAGCGACCTGGAATACGCCAAGCATTTGGACAAGGCGGACGAGGAAACCCTGAAGAGATGGGACTTGATTTACCAGTTTTACCAGAAAGCCAGGGAATTCGAGGATACCCAGAACGATTCCCGGCTGGTGGCTTTCGTGGAGCAGATTCAAATGGAACTGGAAGCCGGAGAAGAAGGGGCGCTGAAAGCGAACTTGAACGGCAAATTTGACGCGGTCAAGATAATGACCGTGCATTCGGCCAAGGGCCTGGAGTTCAAATACGTCTTTGTCGTTAATCTGGTCAGAAGAAAGTTTCCTTCCGATGAAAGAAAATCGGCCATTGAAATTCCGGAAAGCCTGATTAAGGAGGTTCTGCCCAAGGGAGATTTTCATTTACAGGAAGAGCGAAGATTGTTTTACGTCGCCCTGACCCGGGCCAAAAGAGGGCTGTTTTTAACCTGGGCTTTGGATTGCGGGGGGAAATTATTAAAAAAGCCGTCGCCATTTTTAATCGAAGCCAAGCTGATTGACGAGGAGGCGGTTTTAAAGAACAATTTCAAGAAGCAGGATTTTTGTTTCAGAAAATCTTTAACCAATGGGTTTAAATTGGAGTCTAACGAAACCACGGTTTCGGGCAAAACCATCAAGGATTTTCTTCCCGACCACTTTTCTTTTTCCCAAATAGCTTCTTTTAAGAAATGTCCTTTGCAATACAAGTTCCTTCATGTTTTAAGAATTCCCGTCCGCGGCAAGTCCATCTTTACTTTCGGCAAAACCGTTCACAATGTTTTGCATAAATTCGTGAGCATAGCGGTTAAAGGAAAGGAGCTTGAGCAAAAAGCTCTGTTTGGCGGAAAAGAAAAGAAGAAAAAAGAAAAATATGTTCCCGGCTTGGAAGAATTGCTGGCGATTTACGAAAAAGAATGGGTTGACGACTGGTATGAATCGCAAAAGATTAAAAAAGAATTCTATGAAAAAGGAAAAAACGCCCTGAAGCTTTTCCATAAGGACTTCGTAAGCAGGGACGTCAAGGTGGCGGTTGTCGGAAACGAACCGGCTCTGGAGAAAAAGTTCGGGCTGAAGCTTAACGGCGACTATTTCATCGGCGCCATTGACCGGATAGACGTTCTGGACAAGGACTCGGTGGAAATCATTGATTACAAGACCGGAATTCCCAAAAAGAGCCTGGCCAAGGAAGACAAACTGCAATTGCTGATTTATGGTTTGGCCGTGAAGAGGATGTTCGGTTTAAATCCGGAAAAACTGAGTTACTATTATCTGGAAGACGGTTCTGTTCGTTCTTTTATCGCCGAAGAAGGCGAAATGGAGAAAACAGAAAAGGAATTGAAAGAAATGATAAACAGGATAAAGAGGAGTAATTTCAAGCCCACGCCGGGTTGGCAGTGCAGCCATTGCGATTTCAGAGACATTTGTCCGCACCGGAAGTTCTAGTGGCAAAAAGAGCAAAAAATGGTATAATATCCACAAATGCAACAGAAGTCATTCACCTTAATCGAAATACTGGTGGTTATCGTGATAATCGGAATCATTTCCGTTTTCATCATCGTTTCCATGGCCGGGGTCTCTTCGAAAGCAGGTATTGCTAAATCTCAGGCCTTTGCTAATTCGATAAGGAATTCTTTGTTGATGGACCTGATTTCGGAATGGAAATTAGATGAAGTTAATTTTCCAATGATCGATCAGGTGCCCGATTCATGGGGATTAAACACGGGAACCCTTAAAGAAAATGGTTATGTGGGGGCTTGTGATTTTTCTCATTGTCCACAACTGCAGACAACGAATTGTATTTATAGAAATTGCATGTTTTTTGACGGAATTAATGATTATATTTATTTTGGGGATATTCTTGACGTGGGAACCTCTGATTTTACAATATCTATTTGGGCAAAAGTAATCTCTCTGCCTTTTTCAGAAAACAAATATTTAATTGGTAAATCTGATAGCTCTGGTACTGATGGAAGATATTCTATAGGAATTATGTCTGATGGCAAGGTTAGGGCAATTTTTGATCCAACCATCGGCACGACGGTAAACAGTGTTAAAAATGTTGACATAGGATGGAATTTTATTTCGGTTGTTTGGGACAGAGATGACACAATGAGAATTTATCTTAATGGTTCTTATGAAGATGAAATTTCCATATCTTCCGGAAATGGAATTAATTTTAACACCGCCATTCCGTTTTTAATCGGTTCTTACACGCCAACCACTTGTTTTTTTGGGGGGTCGATAGATAGTGTAAGTTTTTTCTTTGCGGTCTTTCCTTCTTCTCAAATTAAACAAAACTATTATTCCGGCCTGAACAGATTATTGTCCAACCAGGGTATTTTGAGTGCGGAATATGTTGAAAGAATCGTTCAGCTTAAAAATAATTTAGCGGGAAAATGAAAAAAGAAAACATTACAATATTGGGCGACGGGGCCTGGGGAACCACCTTGGCCATTTTGCTTTTCAAGAACGGGCACAATGTGTCTTTGTGGAGCGCTTTTCCCGAACACTTGGATTTGCTGGACAAAGAAAGGGAGAACAAGAAATATATTCCGGGGATTAAGATTCCTTCGGGCATTGTTTTTGAAAAAGATTTAAGCAAAGCGATTAATAAAAGCGACTGGGTTGTTTTCGCCATTCCTTCCAAGTTTTTTAGGGAAGTGGCGAGAAAAGTGAAGAAAACCAGAATTTCTTTGAAAGGAAGGGTATTTATTAATGTCGCCAAGGGCTTGGAGCAAAAAACCTTGAAAAGAATGACGGAGATTTTAAAGGAAGAATTGGGCAATGTCCAGACAGCTGTTTTGTCCGGCCCCACCATTGCCGTTGAGGTGGCCAAGCAAATGCCAGCTATCGTGGTGGCGGCTTCCAAAAACAAGCAGACAGCCAAAAAGATGCAGGACATGTTTTCCACGGAATATTTCAGGGCATACACCAGCTCCGATGTCGTGGGGGTGGAATTGAGCGGCCCCTTGAAGAATATTATAGCCATTGTGGCCGGTATTTCCGACGGCTTGGGATTCGGAGCCAATGCCAAAGCAGCCATTTTAACCAGAGGGATTGTGGAAATCCGGCGCTTGGGACAGAAAATGGGCGCCAAGAGTAAGACCTTTTCCGGAATCGCCGGTTTGGGTGATTTATCCACCACCTGCATCAGTCCCGAGAGCAGGAACAGAACCTTTGGAGAGAGAATCGCCAAAGGAGAAACAATGGAGAAGATTTTAAGAACCACGGACGGAATTATCGAGGGAGCAACGACAGCCGAAGCGGTTTATCAGCTGAGCAAAAAATACAAAGTGGATATGCCTTTGGCGGCCAATGTTTACGAGGTGATTTATCATAAAAAAGCTCCCAAGGATGCGTTAAAAGAATTAATGACGAGAAAAAGGAAAGCGGAGTAATATTTATGAACAAGAAATCGTTTACTTTAATTGAAATACTGGTGGTCATCGTGATAATCGGAATCATTTCCGCTTTCATCATCGTTTCCATGGCCGGGGTGTCGGATAAGGCGAGGATTGCCAAGGGACAGGCGTTTTCTTCTTCGCTTAAAAATGCCTTACTGGCCAATCTGGTTTCCGAGTGGAAATTTAGCGGACCAACCGTTGCCGGAAGTCCTGTCACAGTAGACGATATTAAAGACAGCTTCGGAACCAAGGATTGCGCGATTAACGGCGTGGCGCCGACAATCAGGTCCGGCTCGGATTGTATCAGCGGTTCTTGCGTTGATTTTGACAGAGAAAATGACGGCTATTTGTCTTGCGGCAATCTCGGTACGATGAGTTCTTTTACTTTGAATTTATGGGCTAAAAAAAATACTGCGGGAGATTATAATTGTTTTTCCGAAGGAGCTACCGGATGGAGCTCTGGTTTTCATTTTTGGGCTAATGGCAACGCTATAATGTCAAGAGTCGGAAACGATACAGCGGGAATCAATATGGCCTCTACTTATTCTTTTGGCACATCCTGGAACAACATTGTTTTTGTTGTTGACAGAAACGTAACGCCGGCGCTGCAAAAATTATACGTTAATAGTTCTTTGGTTAATTCGTTGGACATCAGTTCTATTGTCGGAAATATAAACTTGAGTGCTTTTAAAATAGGATTTTCTTCGGGGAATAGTTCTCCTTTAAATGAATATAGGGGTAAAATAGACGAGGTTCGGGTTTATAACGAGTCTTTGCCAGCGTCTCGGGTTCGTGAAAATTACTATTCCGGTTTGAATAAATTATTGGCGCAGAGCGGTATCTTAAGCATGGAATATGCTGAAAGAATCTCTCGATTAATTAACAATCTGGGAGAACTTGACTAATAATTCTTTTAAGTTAATATAATTGTATAATAATCATTTAAAACAAACATGAAATTAAACGTTTTTATAGAAATCCCCAAAGGGAGTGGCAACAAATACGAACTGGATAAGGAAATAAACAAGATTGTTTTGGACAGAGCTCTTTATTCCTCGGTCCATTTTCCTTTTGAATACGGATTTATCGAGGGCACACTGTCCGAGGACGGAGATCCTCTGGACGTGGTTGTTCTTGCCAGCAATCCCACTTTCCCGGGCTGTATCGTTCCGGCCAAAATCATCGGGCTTTTGAACATGGAGGATGAAAGCGGGATTGATTACAAAATCATTGCGGCTCCCGACGACAAGATCGACCCCAGATTCAAGGAAATCAACGATATTTCCGATTTGTCCGAGCACCAGAGGAAAGAAATCCAGGAGTTTTTCGAGATTTACAAAAGATTGGAGCCGAATAAATGGGTAAAGGTCGTTGGTTTCGAATCAAAAGAGAAAGCAGAGGAAATAATCGAAAAATGCAAGACAAAAGATACAAAGTAAACAGGGATAAGTGCGTTGGCTGCGGCACTTGCGCCGCTGTCTGCCCCCGGGGCATGGAAATGGACAGCGACAACAAGGCCAAGGTCATCAGCTCGGCTACGGTTGAAGAATGCGGCGGTGAAGAACTGTGTTCTTACGGAGCGATTGAAGAAGTTAACGGAGCTGAATTGGCCGATGACGACGAGAGATAAAGTAATCGTAGCCATGTCCGGAGGCCTTGATTCCGGGATGGCGGCCGGCATTTTAAAAGAACGGGGCCTTGCAGTGACGGGAATTTTTATGCGTCTTGCTCCTCAATCAAGAGCGGCCGAAGAAAAAGCAAGAAAGATTGCAAAATTGCTGAAAATTCCTTTTTTGGTGTTTGATTTAAGAAAAGAATTCAAAAAGAAGATAATCAATTATTTTTTGGAAGAACTGAGAAAAGGAAATACTCCCAATCCCTGCGTTTTTTGCAATGAAGAGATTAAGTTCGGCCTGTTCTTTGAAAAAGCCAAGAAGCTCAAGCCGGATTTTATGGCCACCGGTCATTACGCGAAACTCAGGAAGAGAAGGAGAGATATCAGGGTTTTGAAAGCCGAAGACAGAACCAAAGACCAGACATATTTTTTGTGGCGTTTGTCTCAAAAAGAATTAAAAAGGGCTTTGTTTCCGATGGGAGATTTGATTAAAGAAGATGTGAAGAAAAAAGCTTTGAAAAAAGGATTCCCCATCTTCCCATATTCCGAATCGCAGGAGATTTGTTTTGTTCTCGGGAAAACCGAAGATTTTTTAAAGAAGAACTTAAAAACGAAAAAAGGGAAAATACTTGACGAGAAAGGAAAAATTTTAGGAGAACACCAAGGACTTTGGTTTTATACCATCGGCCAAAGAAAGGGAATCGGATTCGGGGGCGGGCCCTATTACGTAATCGGGAAAGAGGTTAAAAAGAACATATTAATTGTCAGCAAGAACGAGAAATTGCTGTTCCAAAAGGAAATACGGCTGAAAAAAGTGAACTGGCTCAGGGAAATCAAGCTTCCCCTCAAGGTCAAGGCCCGGATAAGATACGGGCAGAAAGAAACTTTGGCCAGGGTTTATGCGAAGAATAATAAAACGTTTTTGGAATTTGAAAAGCCCCAGAGGGCGATAACTTCCGGCCAATCGGCCGTCTTCTATCAAAAAGACGAACTTTTGGGGGGAGGAGTAATAATATGAAGGTAACCAAGAAAACGAAGCTGGATAAATTGTTAAAGAGCAAAAAAGCGGAAAAAATCCTCATGGAAGAGGGGCTGCCCTGCGTTTTTTGTCCTTTCGCCCAACATGAAGCGGGGGAGCTTGAGCTGGGAGAAATTTGCGAAAGATACGGCATTGATGCCGGGAAATTAATCAAGACTTTGAACAAAAAACTGTGAACAAAAAGGTTCCGGGCGTTCTTTTGTGCCTTGTTTTTTTAAACTTCATATCCTGGGCTGCTGTTTTGCATTTTTCCCCGAATTACCTTAAGGTCGTGTTTTTTGACGTCGGCCAGGGAGACGCTATCTTCATTGAAACCCCTTTCAAGCATCAGATTTTAATTGACGGCGGGCCGGACCGGGAAAGAATCATTGAGAAGCTGTCGGAAGAAATGCCTTTTTGGGACAGAACCATTGACTTAATCGTTTTAACCCATCTTGAAGAAGACCACGTTACCGGTCTTTTGCAGGTTTTGAAAGAATACGAGGTGGGGAACGTTTTATGGAACGGCTTGGGGGAAAACGAGGAATGGGAAAGCCTGCTTGAAGAAGAGGGAGCGGAGCTTCTGTGGGGCTCGCGATTATCGGCTTCCGACGTTTTCTTTGAAATTTTAAGTCCTTCTTCGGGAGAGACGGAAAACACCAACGACGGCTCGCTGGTTTTAAAAATGGATTACAAGAACAACTCTTTTCTTTTTACCGGAGATATTTCCTCCAAGAAAGAAAACGAAGTAGCCGTTGATATAGATGTTTTGAAAGTCGCTCATCACGGCTCCAAGTATTCCACTTCTTCGGAATTTTTAAAGAAAATCTCTCCTCGGGTGGCAATTATTCAGGTGGGCAAGAATTCTTACGGCCATCCCACGGAAGAAGTTTTGACAAGGCTGGATAATTTTGGTATTAAAACACTAAGAAACGATATTGCCGGAGACGTTAAAATCGTTTCCGACGGGAAAAATTTGAAGATAATAACTAAGAAAAAAGACATATGAACTTTCCGATTTTCAAAACCAAGATGGGTGGTGATAGAAAATTCAATCTTTCCGACCCGAAAGAAAGAGAAGAATATTTTAAGTTAAAATGCGGGGCTGAGGCGGAAAAACTGAAAGATTATTTGAAAGAAAACACTTTTATCGTTTATCTTTTGGGCAAGAAGAATTCGGGCAAAGGAACTTATTCCAAAATGTTCGCCGAAGTGGTCGGCGGAGACAAAATCGAGCACCTTTCCGTCGGAGACATGGTCAGGGCTTTGGACAACGAGGTCAGGGACGACAAAAAGAAGAAAGAGCTGAGGGATTTTTTGGAAAAGAATTACCGCGGCTTTTATTCCCTGGACGAGATTATGAAGAGCCTGGAAAGCAGAAGCACTCAGAAGCTTTTGCCCGATGAATTGGTTTTGGCCCTGCTTAAGAGAGAAATATCCAAGAGGAAAGGGAAAGTTATCCTTATTGACGGTTTTCCCAGAAATTTGGACCAGGTTAATTTTTCTTTGTTTTTCAGGGACTTGGTTGAGTATAGGGAAGACCCCGATATGTTCGTTCTTATTGATGTTCCTATGAATGTGATTAACGAAAGAATAAAATGGAGAAGGATTTGTCCTCAATGCAACGCTTCCAGGAGCTTGAAGCTTCTTCCCACCTCCAAAATCGGCCACGACAAGGAAAAGGGAGAGTATTATTTGATTTGCGACGAACCGGGATGTAATGGGGGCAGAATGGTCATGAAAGAGGGAGACGAAAAAGGAATCGAGCCCATCAAGGAACGGTTGTTGACGGATGAGGAAATCATCAAGAAGGCCTTTTCCCTTTACGGCATTCCCAAAGTCCTCTTAAGGAACGCCATACCGGTTGATACGGCCAGAGATTACGTTGATGATTACGAAATGACTCCGGCTTATTCTTTTGAGGGCGAGGGAGATGATATTAAAGTAATTGAAGAGCCGTGGATTGTGGCTGACGACGAGGGCGTCCAGTGCGTCAGTTTGCAGGCCGCTCCGGTGGTCGTGGCCATGATAAAACAGCTTGTGGGAATCTTGAAATTATAGTATGATAACAGCGGCCCTATCATTCAAAAAATTCCGAACACCTTTCAAATTGGGAGCTATAATCTTTAACTGCTGTGGCAGTTGAATGTGGCGCCCACGATAGGAATCCACGGATTCTTTTTGAAGGGGATAGGGCCAATAAGTCAACGGAAAAGCACCGCTTGAAACGGTGTTTTTATTCTGCTATTATCTAAAGAGAGGGCATGTGGCGGAATCGGCAGACGCGTACGCTTCAGGAGCGTATGAGGCAACTCGTGTGGGTTCAACTCCCACCATGCCCACC